>NZ_JBFAQK010000061.1:0-45457 GCF_040677245.1 Streptomyces kurssanovii | reverse complement strand
CACGCGGCCCGCACCACAACGTCCACCTCCCCCACAGACGCCTCCACCCCGACCCGCTCCCGCCGCTTCCCGCTACGGGGGTCGACACTCCAGACAGGCGTGGTAGTCACGTGCGTGCCTCCAAGACGATGAATGATGCCCGATGTGTTCGGTATTTCGGACAGCGTTCCCTATTTCGGACGCCTGCAGGCTATGCTTCTACGGAAAAGCGGTCAAGCACGCCTGCGCCCCATTGACATGCGTTCACCTCCGTCCCTACTGTCGCGGCAGAATTTCGAACGTCTGTCGAAATATCGAACACGACTGGAGCAACCGCCTTGCGCATCACGGGAATCAGCACACATGTGATCGGCACGCCCTGGCGCAATCTCACCTACGTCCAGGTGCACACCGACGAGGGGCTCACCGGCATCGGGGAGACCCGCATGCTGGGCCACACCGACGCGCTGTTGGGGTATCTGCGCGAGGCCGAGGCCAACCACATCACCGGATCCGACCCCTTCGCCGTCGAAGACCTCGTGCGCCGCATGAAGTACGGCGACTACGGGCGCGCCGGCGAGATCGTGATGTCCGGCATCGCGTGCGTCGAGATGGCGTGCTGGGACATCAAGGGCAAGGCCCTCGGCGTGCCTGTCTGGCAGTTGCTCGGCGGCAAGGTCCACGACCGCGTCAAGGCGTACGCCAACGGCTGGTACACCACGGAGCGGACCCCGGAGGCCTATCACAAGGCCGCGCGCACGGTCATGGAGCGCGGCTACCGCGCGCTGAAGATCGACCCGTTCGGCACCGGACACTACGAGCTGTCCCACGAGGAGACCCTCTACTCCGTGTCGCTGATCGAGGCCGTGCGGGACGCCATCGGGCCCGACGCCGAGCTGATGCTCGAGATGCACGGCCGTTTCTCCCCCTCCACCGCCGTACGGCTGGCGAACGAGCTGGCTCCCTTCCGGCCGGCCTGGCTGGAGGAGCCGGTGCCGCCGGAGAACCTCAAGGCCCTGAAGAAGGTGGCGGAGAAGGTCGACATGCCCGTCGCCACCGGTGAGCGCATTCACGACCGCATCGAGTTCCGCGAACTGTTCGAGTCGCAGGCCGCCGACATCCTCCAGCCGGACGTCGGTCACATCGGCGGCATCTGGGAGACCCGCAAGCTCGCCGCCACGGCGGAGACGCACTACATGCTGGTCGCCCCGCACAACGTGGGCGGCCCCGTCCTGACCGCCGCGTCGCTGCAGGTCGGCTTCTCCACACCGAACTTCAAGGTGCTCGAGCACTTCAACGACTTCGCGGACGCCGAGATCAAGAAGGTGGTCAAGGGCGCCCCGCAGGTCGACCCGGAGACCGGTTGCTTCGAGCTGTCCCACGCGCCGGGGCTCGGAGTGGAGCTCGACACCGACGCGGCCGCCGAATTCCCGCAGCAGCAGGCCAGGTTCGACCTGTGGGCCGAGGGCTGGGAGAAGCGCGCCCCGAAGGGGCAGCGGTCGTGAGCCCCGAGCCGGCGGGCGCCGGCGGCACGGCGACCCCCTCGCGGGCGGTCGTGCTCGACGGCCCCGGCCGGTTCCGGCTGGCCGGACACACGCCCCGCCGCCCCGGTCCGGGCGAGGCCCAGGTCCGGGTCGCCGCCGTCGGCATCTGCGGCAGCGACCGGGAGGTGTTCCAGGGCAACCGGCCGGAGGGCTACGTCCGTTACCCCGTCACGCCGGGGCACGAGTGGTCGGGGACGGTCGCGGCCGTCGGGGACGGTGTGCCCGGCTCGCTCGTCGGCCGGAAGGTGGTCGGCGAGGGGTTCCGCAACTGCCAGGTGTGCGACCGCTGCCACGCCGGTGACACCACGCTGTGCGGCGCGGGGTACGAGGAGACGGGATTCACGCAGGCCGGAGCGATGGCCGCGACCCTCACCCTCCCGGCCCGGCTGCTCCACCCGCTGCCCGACGACGCCGATCTGACGGCCGCCGCACTGCTCGAACCCGCCGCGTGCGTCGCCGCGGCGGCCCTCAAGGCGGAGGTGCGGCCCGGTGAGCGGGTCGCCGTCGTGGGCACGGGCACGCTCGGCATGCTCGCCGCGCAGCTGCTCGCCGCCTGCTCCCCCGCCGCCGTGCTGATGGTCGGCACCCGGCCGGACCGTGCCGCACTCGCCCGCTCGTTCGGCGCGACGGAGTACCGCACGGTGGACGAACTGCCCCTGCCGGGCGAGTTCGACGTCGTCGTCGAGGCGGCCGGTTCGGCGACGGCCGCCCGCACCTCCGCCGGTCTGCTGCGGCGTGGCGGTCGTCTGGTGCTCACCGGCATCCCCGCGGCCGGCGCCGCCGGACTCGACCCGACCGATCTGGTGGTGCGCCAGCTGGAGGTGCGGACCGTGTTCGGCGCGACCCCCGCCGCCTGGGCGCACGCGGTGCGGGCCTTCGCCGCCGGGCTGCTCACGCCGCTGCCGCTGGTCACGCACGAGCTGTCGCTCGACGAGTTCGAGCGGGCCATCGGTCTGGTGGGATCGGGCGACCCCGAGGTCGGCAAGGTACTGCTGCACCCCTGAGACGAGGACGCCGGGCGGCGTGACCGCCGCCCGGCCCACACCCAAAGTCTCGAACGTCGTTCGTAATATCGAACCATTTCTTCAGTCGAGGAGATCCATGTCCCCGTCAGCAATGCCTCGCTCTACACCTCGCAGGCCCGGTGAACCCGCCCTCGCCGCCCTGGGGCTCGAGGGTCCGGCCCTCGACCCCGCCGACGCCTCCCCGCACTCCTTCCCCGACGGGGGCCGCTGGCGGGTGGAGATCCCGTCCGTGGAGGGCCCCGAGGCACTGGCCGCGGTGCTCAAGGAGTCGACCCGGCTCGACGTCCCCGTGCACCGCGTCAGCCAGGGCAGCGGGGTCTGGATGCTCGGCGACGACGAGATCACCGAAATGGTGGAGGCGACCGCCGAACGCGACATCGAGCTCTGCCTGTTCACCGGACCGCGCGGTACCTGGGACATCGGCGGCTCCACCCGTACCGACTCGCGTGGCGGCGGGCTGCGTGCCCGGGGGTACGACGCGGTCGCCGGCTGTGTGGAGGACGCCGTCCGCGCCACCGAGCTGGGGGTGCGCTGTCTGCTGGTCGCCGACGAGGGGGTGCTGTGGACCCTGCACCGGGCGCGATCGCGCGGTCTCCTGCCCGCCGGGACGACACTGAAGGTCTCCGCGCTCATCGGCCCCGTCAACCCCGCCGCGTACGCCGTCTACGAACGGCTCGGCGCCGACTCGCTCAATGTGCCCAGCGACCTGACACTGGACCACCTCACCCAGATCCGCCGGGTGAGCGGGGCGCCGATGGACATGTACGTGGAGGCGCCGGACGACCTCGGCGGCTACATCCGGATGTACGAGATCGCCGAGCTGATCCGCCGCGGCGCACCGCTCTACCTCAAGTTCGGCCTCTCCAAGGCCCCGTCGATCTATCCCTCCGGCCTGCACCTGCGGGAGACCGTCCTGAGCACCGCCCGTGAGCGGGTCCGCCGCGGCCGCCTCGTGCTCGACCTGCTGGCCCGGCACGGAGCCGGCGACGCGATGTCGCCGCTCGGTTCGCGGCTGCCGGGCGAGCTGCGGCGCTTCGAGGACGCCGGCGTCTGAGACACCGCGAAGGCCGGGGCGCACCGATCGGTGCGCCCCGGCCTTCGTGCTGCGCGTGCCGGTCAGTAGACGGCCGGCCAGCCGCCGCCCCAGCCCAGCAGGTTGACCCCGAGCTTGGGGGTGCCGCCGTCCTGGCCGTCGTAGTAGTGGTAGACGAGCAGGTGGCCGTCGGCGTCCTTGACGACGGACTGCCCGCCGGGGCCGATCACCCGGCCGTGGGACTCGAGGACGAGCGTGCCGCCGTTGTTCATCATCGGTACGCCGGCGCGGTCGGTGTAGGGCCCGGTGACCCGGCTCGCCCGCCCGACCTTGATCTTGTAGGTGGACGAGGTGCCGGCGCAGCACGTGTCGTAGGAGGCGAAAAGGTAGTAGAGGCCGTTGCGCTTGACCAGTTGGGGCGCCTCGACGGCGCGGCTGCCGGTGGGACGGGAGGCGAGTGAGTACCGCGTCCTGTCGCCGGCGTGCTGCTTGCCCGTGCCGGGGTCGAGGCGGATCATCTTGATCCCGGTCCACCAGGAACCGAAGGTGAGCCACCAGGTTCCGTCGTCGTCGACGAACAGGTTCGGGTCGATGGCGTTGTGGTCGCTCGAGGCGTCCGTGCTGTGCACGATGCCGTGGTCGGTCCAGCTCCCGGGCAGTCCGGTGGAGGACGTCGCGAAGCCGATGGCCGAGGTGTTGGAGCCGAAGCGGGAAACGGCGTAGTACATCAGGTACGTGCCGCCGTGGTACGAGATGTCGGGGGCCCATGCCTCCGGTACGGAGGAGTAGCGGCTCCACCAGGAAGGCACGGTGGGGAACGCGGAGCCTCCGGCGCGGAAGGCGACCCGGTCGGTGGACGAGCGCATGGCGAGTCCGCCGCCGGTGGCGTAGAGCAGGTAGGTGCCGTCGGAACGGCGGACCATGGTGGGGTCGTGCACGACGATGTCGCCGGTCACGTGCCCCGGCGCCGGGTAGGCGAGAGCCGTACCCGGAGCCAGGGCCATCAGTGTGGCCAGGGGGATAGACACCAGTGCGCGTGCGAGCGGGCGGGGCAGGAGTGCTGTGCGGCTCATTGCGATGACTCCTTCTTCGGACAACCGTGTCGACGGGCCCGCTCTTCGGGCCCGTTCTACTGGCCGGCGAGACCCGTGTGCGCGATACCGCGCACGATCTGCCGCTGGAAGAGCGTGAAGACGATCAGCAGGGGCAGTCCGGCGATCACGAGCGCCGCCATGATCTGGGCGTAGCGGACGCCGAACGAGGACTGGACGTTGACCAGGCCGACGGGGAGGGTCATACCGCCCGGGTCGGTGGTCACCAGGAACGGCCAGAGGAAGTTGTTCCAGGTGGAGATGAAGGTGAAGATCGCCACGGCGGCGAGCACCGGCCGGGACAGCGGCATCACGATCGTCCAGAACACCCGCCAGCGTCCGGCGCCGTCGACGAACGCGGCCTCCTCCAGCTCGCGGGGCACTCCCTCGAAGAACTTCACCAGGATGAAGACCATGGCCGGCACGGCGACCTGGG
This sequence comes from Streptomyces kurssanovii, assembly GCF_040677245.1. Classification (NCBI taxonomy): domain Bacteria; kingdom Bacillati; phylum Actinomycetota; class Actinomycetes; order Kitasatosporales; family Streptomycetaceae; genus Streptomyces; species Streptomyces kurssanovii. Next base: position 40,349 of record NZ_JBFAQK010000061.1, on the reverse strand, counting down.
GCAGGATCACACCCCAGCAGGTGTCGACGAGTCCGAGCTGCACCATCTCGGTGAACAGCGGGGCGATGAGCACCTGCGGCGGGACCATGATGCCGGCGAGCACCAGTCCGTAGAGCAGTTTGCGGCCGCGGAAGTCGGTGCGGGTGAAGCCGTACGCGGCCATCGCGCAGGTCAGCACCGTCAGCACGGTCGTCATGACGGAGATGTACGCCGAGTTCATCATCCAGCGCATCAGATCGCCGGACTCCCAGACCTTGGTGTACGCCTCGAACGTGATCCGCGAACCGAACCACTCGAGCGGGGTCTTCGTCGTCTCCCCCTCGGGCTTCAGCGAGGTGGCGACCGCCCAGGCGAGCGGGATCAGCCAGGCCACGGTGAGGAGCAGGGCGACGACGAGCAGGGTGATCCTGCCCGCGCTCCAGCGTGGCCTGCGGCCCGTGGAGCCGGCGTCCGAGCCCGTGCGGGGCGCGCTACGGGGGGTGATGGTGGCGGAACCGCTCACTTTGCGGCCTCCTCAGCTCGGCGCCGGGACAGCATCGGCTGCACCAGGGAGACGATCAGGATCAGGGCGAAGAAGATGTAGGACACCGCGGAGGCGTAACCGATGCGATAGCCGGTGAAGCCCTGCTGGTAGACGTACTGCAGGATCGGCCGGGTCGATTCGTCAGGGCCGCCGCCGGTCATGATGTAGACCTGGTCGAAGATCTTCAGCGACGCCAGCACCTGGAGAACGACCACCAGTCCGGTGGTGCGGCGCAGCATCGGCAGGGTGATGTGCCACAGCCGGTTCCAGGCCCCGGCGCCGTCGAGTTCGGCGGCCTCGTACAGGTGGACCGGGATGGCCTGGAGGGCGGCGAGGTAGAGCAGGAAGTTGAAGCCGACGGTCCACCAGACGGTGGTGGCCACGACGGACAGCATCGCGTAACGCTCGTCGCTGAGCCATCCGATGCCCGGTTCCAGTCCTACGGCGGCCAGCATCTGGTCGGCGAGACCGAAGCCGGACGGGAAGATCATCTGCGCGAAGAGCAGACAGACCACTCCGGACGGGAGCAGGAACGGCGCGAACCAGCTGAGCCGCCACAGCCACTGGACCACCCTCAACTGGTGGGACAGCAGGGCCAGTCCGAGGCCCACGAGGACCAGCGGGACGGTGGAGAGCACGGTGAACCAGACCGTGTTCCACAGCGAGGACCAGACGTCGGGGTCGGCGAGGGCTTCGGCGTAGTTGGCGAAGCCGACGAACTCCCCTTCCCTTCCTGTGATGTTCTCGCTGGTCATGCTCATCCCGAGGCCGGAGAGGAGCGGCCAGATCAGGAACATGGCGTAGACGAGAAGGAACGGGGCGACGAACACCAGGCCGTGCTCGGTCCACTTGCGATGGACGGAGCGGACCGGCCGGCCGGGGGCGGCGGCGCCCTTCGTCACCGGTGACGGCGGAGCCGCGGTGGTGGTGGTCATGACGCGGCTCCGGGGAGTGGGTTGCGGGTGTCGAGGAGGTTCCGGAGGCGGGCCTTGGCCTCCGTGAGGGCGCCGCGCGGGGTGCGGGACCCGGTGAGCACGCCGGAGAAGACGGCGCCGAGTTCGATCCACATCCGGGAGGCGGAGCCGGCGAACCAGGCGGGCTCGTCGAGCGCCACGTCGTCGATCGCACCGCGGTACTCGGACTGCGGCTTCAGTTCGAGATACGCGGGATCCTTGAGTACCGGGAGATACGCCGGCACATGGCCGCCCTCCGCCCAGGCGACGGAGTTGCGGAGCATCCAGGCGACGAGCCGGTGCGCGGCCTCGTTCGTCGCGCCGCCGCGGTCGGCCTGGTGCGGGAGGACGAAGGCGTGGCAGTCGGCCTGGGTGCCGGGCCGGCCGAAGAGCGTGGGCACGGTGGTCATGGAGAACGGGATGCCGGTGGTGCGGAAGGAGGAGATCTCCCATTCGCCGTTGAGGTGGAAGGCGGTCTTTCCGCCGTTGAAGATGCCGACGGAGGCGCCGTAGTCGGCCCGTCGCACCATCAGCCCCTCCTCCGCGAGACCGGCCATGTACTCGAGCACGCGGAGCGCCTTGGTGTCGTCGAGGGCGAGGCGCTTGCCGTCCTCGGAGAGGACCTTGCCGCCGGTCTGCGAGTAGAAGGTGGCGAACAGCCGCCAGGGGGTGATGCAGTCGGGTCCGAGCGTCTCGGTCACGAGGCCGGGCTGACCGGTCACCTTCTTCGCGGCGCGCAGCGCGTCGGCGAACTCCTCGGTTCCCCCGATCGGTTTGAGCCGGCCGCCCGACATGAGTCCGGCCTTCTCGCAGACCTCGGTCTGGTAGTAGAGGACGAAGGGGTGGGTGTCGAGCGGGACGGCGTACTGATCGCCGGCCACCCCGCCGCGCTGCCAGATTCCGGCCGGGAAGTCCTGCTCACGGACCCCGAGGTCGGCCAGGAGGTCGAGGTCGAAGGGGTCGAGGAGCCGGCCGGGGGCGAACCCGGCGAGCCTGGCCAGGTGCAGTACGGCCAGTTCGGGCGCGCGGCCGCCGGCGCCGGCCATGCCGAGCTTCGTGTAGTAGGGGGCACCCCACTGGAGGGTCGCCGCCTCCAAGGAGACGTCCGGGTGCTCGGCGCGGAACGCGTCGAGCATGCCCTGCATGTTGACGCCGTCGCCGCCGCCGAAAAGGTGCCAGAACCGCAGGCGGGTCTGTCCGGGTCCGGCGGCGGTGGCGGGTGCGGCGCAGCCGGACAGCGGGCCGAGGGCCGTGGTGGCGGCCAGGGCGCCGATGCCGCCGGCGAGGGCGCGGCGCCGGCTGAGGCGATGTGGATGCATGGCGGCTCGTCTCCGAGGAAGAAGGGGGTCGGCGTGTGGTGCGGTGTCCCGGGAGGGGGCCGCCCGGCCCCGGTGCCTGACGCGACCGGGGGCGGGCGGCGGCTTGTGCGCGGTCAGGCGCCGGCGGTCAGCCGGATCACGTTCCACGACAGGGGCTCGAGCGTGACGTCGAGGACGCCGTCCGCGAGCACGGCCCCTTCGCCCGCGTGGGGCACGACGCGCTCGGGCTCCGCGAGGGTGTTGCGGGCCTCCGGGTCGGCGTCGCCGAGGACGCTGTGCTCCTCGACGTGGGTGAGGTCCAGCCCGGTGAGGGCGACCTGGAGCGGCAGCGGGTCGCTCTGGCTCCGGTTGACGGCGAAGACGGTGACGGCGCCGGTGTCCTTGTCGCGTACGGCGGTCGCGTGCAGCAGCGGCACCTCGCCGTAGGCGGCGGTCCGGTAGGTGGGCGAGTCGGCGCGTACGTCGAGGACCTCGCCCCGCCCGTAGCGGGACGCCTGGGCGAAGGGGAAGAACGTGGTCTGCCGCCAGGCCGGGCCACCGGGCTCCGTCATGATGGGGGCGATCACGTTGACGAGCTGGGCGAGGCAGGCGACGGTGACCCGGTCGGCGTGGCGGAGCAGGGCGATGAGCAGCGAGCCGAAGACGACGGCGTCGGTGACGCTGTAGTTGTCCTCGAGCAGCCGCGGGGCCTCGGGCCAGTCCAGGGGGTCGGCCTTGCTCTCGGCCTCGAAGCGCTTCATGTACCAGACGTTCCACTCGTCGAAGGAGAGCTGGATGCGCTTCTTCGACTTGAGCCGGGCTCCGACGTGGTCGCAGGTGGCGACGACGTTCTCGATGAACGACTCCATGTCCACGGCGGAGGCGAGGAACGAGTCGCGGTCGCCGTCGATCTCCTCGTAGTAGGCGTGCAGCGAGATGTGGTCGACGAGGTCGTACGTCTCCTGGAGGACGGTCGCCTCCCAGGTGGCGAAGGTCGGCATGGCCTGGCTGGAGCTGCCGCAGGCGACCAGTTCGAGGTCGGGGTCGATCTGCCGCATGGCGCGGGCGGTCTCGGCGGCCAGCCGGCCGTATTCCTCCGCCGTCTTGTGACCGGTCTGCCAGGGGCCGTCCATCTCGTTGCCGAGGCACCAGAGGCGGATGCCGAACGGGTCCTTGTCGCCGTGCGCGACGCGCTGGTCGGAAAGGGCGGTGCCGGCGGGGTGGTTGGCGTACTCCTGGAGCTGGAGCGCCTCGGCCACGCCCCTCGTGCCGAGGTTCACGGCCATCATGGGTTCGGCCTGCGGCCCGATCTTCCCCAGGAAGGCGATGAACTCGCTCAGCCCGAAGCGGTTGGTCTCCGTGGACCGCCAGGCGAGGTCGAGGCGGCGCGGCCGCTCGTCGACGGGTCCGACGGAGTCCTCCCACCGGTAGCCGGAGACGAAGTTGCCTCCCGGGTAGCGAACGGCGGTGACGCCCAGTTCCCGGACCAGGTCGAGGACGTCGGTGCGCAGCCCGGCCTCGTCGGCGGACGGATGGTCCGGCTCGAAGATGCCGGTGTACACGCAGCGGCCCAGGTGCTCGACGAAGGAGCCGAAGAGACGGGGGTTCACCTCGCCCACGGTGAAGGCGGGGTCGAGCGTGAAACGGGCGGTGCTGTCGGGCATGGTGTCCTTCCGGGAGTTCGGGTGGATCAGGGGGTGACGACGGGCCAGCCGTCCTTGCCCCAGCTCAGGGTGTTGAGGCCGAGCTTGGGCACGCCCTCGTCGTCGGCGTCGTAGTAGTGGTAGACGAGGACGTCCCGGCCGCGGTCGCGGAGCACGGACTGACCGCCGGTGCCGAGGTACCGGCCGTGGCCGGCGAGCAGGAGTTCACCGCCGCCGTCGGTCATCGCGGTGCCGTCGCGGTCGTAGTACGGACCGGCGGGGTGCGTGGCGCGTCCGACGCGGATGTTGTAGGTCGAGTCGGTGCCGGCGCAGCAGCGGTCGTAGGAGACGAACAGGTAGTAGCGGCCCTGGCGTTCGACGATGTAGGGCGCCTCGACGGCGTAGGGCTCGTCGGGGCGGGTGGCGAGATGCAGCACCTCGGGGTCGGCGGTGCGGGGCTTGCCCGTGGCGGGGTCGAGCTCGATCATGCGGATGCCGGTCCAGTACGAGCCGAAGGACATCCAGAGCCGGCCGCGCGCCTGGAGGATCGCGGGATCGATGGCGTTGTAGTGGTCGCCGGTGGTGGTGGCGAAGACCTTTCCGCGGTCCTCCCAGGTGCCGGGTCTGCCGGTGCGGGAGGTCGCCAGGCCGATCGCGGAGTGGTTGGAGCCGAAGGAGGAGACGGCGTAGTAGAGCCGGTAGACGCCGTCGTGGTAGGTGACCTCGGGTGCCCAGGGGTCGCCTTCCGCGGAGTAGGCGCGCCACCAGTCGGGGATCTCCGTGAAGGCGGACCCGGCGCGCTGCCATGTCCTGCCGTCGCGTGAGGTGCGGGCCTCGATCTTGCCGTGGGTGGAGTAGACGACGTACGTGCCGTCCTTGAGGCGGACGGCGGAGGGGTCGTGGACCTCGGTGTCGCCGCTGACGGGGCGGGGGTCCGGATAGCCCGCGGTGGTGGCCGGGGCGGCGGGGGCGGCGTGGCCGGGGAGGACGCCGGCGCCGACGAGTGCGGCGGTGGCGGCGGCGGTGGCGAGGACGGCTCCGAGGCGGCGGCCTTGCCGGGCGTGCGGGGCGTTCATGAAGGGCGGCTCCTTCATCGGACGAGGGGGATGCGGGGGTGGAGCCGTCGGTACCTGACGTTCGAAATTTCGACGCTCGCTCGCAACTTCGAACGGGACCGTAGACGCGGTGCATCCGGACGTCAATGACTTTCGCTGAAATGACGAACGGCGTTCGACTCACCGAACAGCGGGGGCCGTTGGGCCCTCGGTCATGCCGGCCCGGGCCCCTGCGCCACACCGGCGGAGGGGCCCGTTCCATACGCTCCGGGTTCAGCCGGATTCAGTCGGCGAAGGCAGGCTGAGCGAGCCCCCGTCCCGCACCGGGCAGCACCAACAGTGAGCCGGACAGCGGGTGCGGCGCGTCCTGCCCCTTGCGGGCGGACGTGACATAGAGGTCGGTGAGTCCCGCACCGCCGAACGCGCAGGCGGTGGGCCGTCGCACGGGGAGCTCCACGACGCGGTCGAGTACGCCCTCCGGCGTGTAGCGGCGCACCGCGGCCCCGTCCCACAGGGCCACCCAGACGCATCCGTCCGCGTCGACGGTGAGTCCGTCCGGGTAGCCCGCGCCGTCCTCGACGACGGCCAGCGGGCGCCGGTTCACCGGCAGGGGCTCACCGGGACGCAGGTCGAACACGTCGATACGGCGGGTCGGTGAGTCGATGTAGTACATCCGGCGGCCGTCGGGGCTCCAGCCGGTGCCGTTGCTGACGGTGACGTCCGCGAGGACGGTGGTCGCCGTGCCGTCCGGCGTGGTCCGGGTGAGCGTTCCGCCGCCCGGCGCCTCGTCGTAGCGCATCGTCCCCGTCCACAGCGAGCCGTCGGGGGCGACAGCGGCGTCGTTGCCCCGGCGTCCCGGGACCGGGTCCCGGTGCAGCCAGCGGAAGGCGCCGTCGCTGCCGTAAAGCCCCACCCCGTCCCGGAGGTTGACGACGATGCCCCCGTCCGCCCGGGGCTTGGCCGCGCCGACGTGCTGCTCGGTGGCCATGACCGTGCGGCGCCCGGTGGCGGGGGCGTACGTGTGGACGCGCGAGCGCAGGATGTCGACCCACAGCAGGCGTTCGGCCGCCGGGTCCCAGGTGGGACCCTCACCGAGCAGCGCGTCGTGGCGTACCGCCACCTCCAGGCCCTTCACGCGGCGGCCCGGTGACCGAGACGCTCGGACAGGTCGGCGGCGCCCTTGGCGGCCAGCGTCTCGAGCTCCGCGCGGCGTTCCTCGCTCCAGCGGATCATCGGCACGGAGATGGACAGCGCGGCGACGACCCGGCCGGAACGGTCCCGCACGGGCGCGGCGACACAGCTGACGTCCGCGTTCGACTCCCGTCGCTCCAGCGCGATGCCGGCTTCCCGCACGGCCGCGAGTTCGGTGCGCAGGACGGCCGGGTCGGTGATGCTGTTGGGCGTCATGGCGACCAGTTCGGTGCCCGGCGCGAGGCGGGCGTCGAGCTCGCTGTCGGGAAGGGAGGCGAGCAGCATCTTGCCCACCGCGGTGCAGTGGGCGGGCAGGCTGCGGCCGGCGGCGGAGACCATGCGGACCGCGTGGGTGGAGTCGACCTTCGCGATGTAGAGGACGTGGGTGCCGTCCAGGATCGCGACGTGGACGGTCTCGTCGCAGGTCTCCGCGACGGAGCGGGCCACCTCCTGGCCCTCGTGGGCGAGGTCGAGCTGCTCCGCGTAGCGGCTGCCCAGCTGGTAGAGGCGCACTCCGAGGCGGTAGCGGCCGGATCGGCCGTCCACCGGCACGATGTAGGAGCGGGCCGCGAGCGTGGTGATCAGTTCGTGCACGGTGGTGCGCGGCAGTTGGAGTTTCCGGACGATATCGGGGGCCGACAGCGTCCCGTCCCCGTCGAGGAAGAGCTCCAGAATGTCGAGAGCACGGGTGACAGCGGGCACGAGGCGTCCCATGGCTTTCCCCTTGTTCGATATATCAACGCTTGATCGGCAGAGCGAACAGTCTATCGCCGGTGGGCGCCCCCGGTAAGGCGTCGGGGATCTTCGTGTTCGACCGTCCGACCCATTGACACCCAGGTGGCTCGATCCTTAACGTCGCCCCAGAATCTCGAACGACGTCCGATATTTCGAACAATAGAGGTTGCTCGTGACCCCTCCCCCCGCTCGAACCTCCGGAGCCCGCCGCCCCGGTGGAGCGGCCCTCGCCGCCCTCGGCCTGGCAGCGCCCGCACAGAACCCCTCGGACGCCTCCGTTCACCGGTTCCCCGACGGCGGCAGCTGGCGCACCGAGATCCCGTCCGTCGAGGGGCCGGAGGTGCTGGCGGTCGTGCTCAAGGAGGCCGCCCGGCTGGACCTGCCGGTCCACCGCATCAGCCAGGGCAGCGGCGTGTGGATGCTCACCGACGACGAGATCACCGAGATGGCCGGCGCCTGCGCCGAACGCGACATCGAACTCTGTCTGTTCACCGGGCCGCGCGGCAGCTGGGACATCGGAGCCTCGACCCGCACCGACTCCGGCGGCTCCGGATTGCGGGCCCGTGGTCACGACGCACTCGCCGGCTGTGTCGAGGACGCTCTCCGCGCCAGTGCCCTCGGCGTGCGCTGCCTCCTCGTCGCCGACGAAGGAGTCCTCTGGTGCCTGCACCGGCTGCGTGAGCAGGGGGTGCTGCCGGCCGACATGACGTTCAAGGTGTCCGCGCTGGTGGGTCCGGTCAATCCGGCCGCGTACGCCGTCCATGAACGTCTCGGCGCCGACTCGGTCAACGTGCCCTCCGACCTGACGCTCGCCCACCTCACCGAGATCCGGCGGGCCAGCGCGGCGCCGATGGACCTCTATGTGGAGGCGCCGGACGACCTCGGCGGCTATGTGCGCATGTACGAGGCGGCCGAGCTCATCCGGCGCGGCGCTCCCCTCTATCTGAAGTTCGGACTCAGCAAGGCGCCCGGCTTCTACCCCTACGGCGCCCAGATGCGCGACACGATGCTGGCCACCGCCCGGGAACGGGTCCGGCGGGGCCGCCTCACCCTCGACCTGCTGGCCCGCCTGGGCGCCGACGGCGGGATGTCGCCGCTCGGCTCGCGTCTCCCCGGTCCCCTGCACCGCTTCCCCCTGACGGACCTCCCCCAGGCCGGTCCGTCCGTCACCGGCCCCGTCGCCACCGATCCGCCCGTCACCGACCTTGCCACCGCCTCTCCGGCGGCCGTGCCCTCACCTAAGGACTGATGAAGATGCGCAACCGCCGAGCCGCGGTCACCGCGGTCACCGCCGCCCTCGCCCTGTCCCTCGCCGCCTGCGGCCAGAGCAGCACGGGCGGCAGCAAGCAGGAGCCGTCAGGAGGCAAGGGATCCACCGTCGGCATCGCCATGCCGACGAAGTCCTCGGAACGCTGGATCGCCGACGGCAACAACATGGCCGCCGAGTTCAAGAAGCTCGGCTACAAGACGGACCTGCAGTACGGCGAGGACGACGTCGACCAGCAGGTCTCCCAGATCGAGAACATGATCACCAAGGGTGTCGACGTCCTCGTCGTCGCGGCCATCGACGGACGGGCCCTCGGTGACGTGCTGCGCCAGGCGAGCGAGCAGGGCGTCAAGGTCATCTCCTACGACCGCCTCATCCTCGGCAGCGAGGCCGTCAGTTACTACGCCTCCTTCGACAACGAGAAGGTCGGCGAGCTCCAGGCCGGCTACATCGTGGACAAGCTGGGACTGAAGGACGGCGGCGCCGAAGGCCCGTTCACCATCGAGCTGTTCGCCGGCTCTCCCGACGACAACAACACCCGCTTCTTCTTCCAGGGCGCCTGGAAGGTCCTCAAGCCGTACATCGACAAGAAGCAGCTCGTCGTCCGCAGCGGACAGACCAGGCTGGAGCAGATCACCACCCTGCGCTGGGACGGCGGCACCGCGCAGAAGCGCATGGACGACCTGCTGACCGGCTCCTACGGTTCGGACACCGTCGACGCGGTGCTCTCCCCGTACGACGGCATATCGATCGGCATCCTCTCCGCGCTCAAGTCGGACGGCTACGGCACCAAGGCCAAGCCGTACCCGGTCGTCACCGGACAGGACGCCGAGGTCGCCTCGGTCAAGTCCATCATCGCCGGGCAGCAGACCCAGACGGTCTACAAGGACACCCGGGCGCTCGCCAAGCAGGCCGTCCAGATGGCCGACGCCGTGCTGAACGACAAGAAGCCCGAGGTCAACGACACCACCACCTACGACAACGAGAAGAAGGTCGTGCCGGCCTTCCTGCTCGACCCGGTCAGCGTCGACGCGACCAACTACAAGAAGGTCCTGGTCGACTCGGGCTACATCAAGGCGAGCGACCTCTGATGCCGGGGGCCCCGGTGGTGGAACCCATCCTGGAGATGCGGTCCATCGGCAAGACGTTCCCGGGGGTGCGGGCCCTGTCCGACGTGACGCTGACCGTCGCGCCGGGCGAGGTCCACGCCATCTGCGGGGAGAACGGCGCCGGCAAGTCGACGCTGATGAAGGTGCTCAGCGGGGTGCACCCGCACGGCAGTTACGAGGGGGACATCCTCTTCCAGGGCGAGACGTGCGCGTTCAAGGACATCCGGGCGAGCGAGGACCGCGGCATCGTGATCATCCACCAGGAGCTCGCCCTGGTGCCGTACCTGTCCATCGCCGAGAACATCTTCCTCGGCAACGAGCACGCCACCCGCGGGATCATCAGCTGGAACGAGACCCTGCGGCACGCCGCCGCGCTGCTCAAGCGCGTCGGCCTCCGCGAGCACCCGCAGACCCGGGTCGCGGACATCGGCGTGGGCAAGCAGCAGCTCGTGGAGATCGCCAAGGCGCTCTCCAAGAAGGTCAAGCTGCTGATCCTCGACGAGCCGACGGCCGCGCTCAACGACGACGACAGCGCCAAACTGCTCTCCCTCATCAAGGAGTTGAGGGAACAGGGCATCGCCTCGATCGTCATCTCGCACAAGCTGGGCGAGATCGCGGAGGTCGCCGACCGGGTCACCGTCATCCGTGACGGCCGCACCATCGAGACCCTCGGTGTGCGCGACGGGGACATGACGGAGGACCGCATCATCCGCGGCATGGTGGGCCGGGATCTCGACCACCGCTTCCCCGAACGCACCCCGTACACCGGTGAACCCGGTGAGCACCCGGCGCTCGAGATCCGCGACTGGACCGTGCACCATCCGATCGACCAGCAGCGCAAGGTCGTGGACCAGGTGTCGGTCAACGTCCGCAGGGGCGAGATCGTGGGCATCGCGGGGCTGATGGGCGCGGGCCGTACCGAGCTCGCGATGAGCGTGTTCGGACGCTCCTACGGGCGCAACATCAGCGGCACCGTCCTCAAGGACGGCAAGGAGATCCGCACCCGCACCGTCCCGGAGGCGGTGGGCCACGGCATCGCGTACGTCACGGAGGACCGCAAGCACTACGGCCTCAACCTGATCGACACCATCGGCCGGAACATCACCATGAGCGCCCTGTCCAAGGTCGCCCGGCGCGGTGTCGTGGACGAACACGCGGAGCGGCGGGTCGCCGAGTCCTACCGGCGCAGCATGAACATCAAGGCGCCCACGGTCTTCGAGCAGGTGGGCCGGCTCTCCGGCGGCAACCAGCAGAAGGTCGTCCTCAGCAAGTGGATCTTCGCCGGGCCCGATGTGCTGATCCTCGACGAGCCGACGCGCGGCATCGACGTGGGCGCCAAGTTCGAGATCTACACCGTCATCGACCGGCTCGCCGCGGAGGGCAAGGCCGTCGTCTTCATCTCCTCCGAACTCCCCGAACTCCTCGGCATGTGCGACCGCATCTACACGATGTCCGCGGGCCGCCTCACCGGCGAGGTCCCCCGCGGCCGGGCGACCCAGGAAGTTCTCATGCGCCACATGACCAGCACCAGCGACAAGAGGTAACCGACATGGGCCCGGCCACCACCGACGCGCCGACCAGCGCCTCCCCCAGCACGCCCCCGCCGACGCGCCACGGCACGAAGGAACTGCTGCTCGACGCGGCACGGCGCAACATGCGGCAGTACGGAATGCTCGTCGCACTGGCGCTCATCGTCGTGCTGTTCCAGATATGGACCGACGGCGTCCTGCTGCTGCCGAACAACGTCACCAACCTCGTCCTCCAGAACAGCTACATCCTCGTGCTCGGCATCGGCATGATGATCGTCATCATCTCGGGCCACATCGACCTGTCCGTCGGCTCGCTGGCGGCCTTCGTCTCCGCCGCGGCCGCGGTGATGATGGTCGAACACGATGTGCCCTGGGTGCTCGCGCTCGTCCTGTCCCTCGCGATCGGCGCTCTCGCCGGAGCGTGGCAGGGCTTCTGGATCGCGTACGTGGGCATCCCGTCGTTCATCGTCACGCTGGCGGGCATGCTGCTGTTCCGCGGCGGGACGCAGATCCTGCTCGGCAGCCGCTCCCTGGGGCCGTTCCCCGAGGGCTTCCAGAAGATCGCCACCGGCTATCTGCCGGAGGTCGGGCCGGTCACCAACTACCACAACCTCACTCTGCTGATGGGCTTCGCGCTGCTCGCGTTCGCCCTGTGGCAGGAGGTCAGGGACCGCCGCCGGCAGCAGAAGTACGAGCTCGACGTCCTGCCCAGGAACCTCTTCATCGCCAAGTGCGCCGCGCTCGGCGCCGCGGTCATGGCCTTCACCCTCACCCTCGCCAGCTACCGGGGAGCCCCGGTCGTGCTGCTGCTCCTCGCGGCCCTGCTCGTCGGCTTCGGATTCGTGATGCGCAACGCGGTCGTGGGGCGTCATGTGTACGCGCTCGGCGGCAACCAGGCGGCGGCCAAGCTCTCGGGCGTGAAGGACAAGCGCGTCACCTTCCTCGTCTTCGTGAACATGGGCGTGCTCGCGGCCCTCGCGGGTGTCGTCTACGCCGCCCGCCTCAACGCGGGCGTCCCGCAGGCCGGCGTGAACTTCGAACTCGAGGCGATCGCCGCGGCCTTCATCGGCGGCGCGTCGATGAGCGGCGGCGTCGGAACGGTGTTCGGCGCGATCATCGGCGGCCTGGTCCTCGGCGTGCTGAACAACGGCATGTCGCTCGTCGGCATCGGCAGCGACTACCAGCAGGTCATCAAGGGACTGGTGCTGCTGGCAGCCGTCGGGTTCGACGTCTGGAACAAGCGGAAGGTCGGCTCCTGACGGCCGGCCCGACGCGGCACCGTGCCCCGGCCCTCCCGATGCGGAGGGCCGGGGCACGGTGCTGTGGGCGTCCCGCTCAGAGCGTGCCGAAGGAGTGCACGGTCGAGGACCGGTAGGTCCGTCCCGGGCGGAGCACGGTGGTGGGGAACGAGGGCCGGTTGGGCGAGTCGGGGAAGTGCTGGGTCTCCAGGCAGAATCCGTCGCCCTGCCGGTACACCCGGCCCGAGGTGCCCTTCAGGGTGCCGTCGAGGAAGTTGCCGCTGTAGAACTGCAGGCCCGGTTCCGTGGTGGCGATGGTCATGACCCGGCCCGACGTGGGCTCGGTGACCGTGACGGCCTTCTGCGGCCGCTCGGTGATCCCCTTGTCGAGCACGAAGTTGTGGTCGTAGCCCTGCCCCAGGAGGATCTGCTCGTGCCCATGGCGGAGGTCCTCGCCGATCGGCTTGCCCAACCGGAAGTCGAAGGGGGTCCGGGCGACGCGGGCCAGGGCGCCCGTCGGGATGAGGGTGGCGTCCACCGGCGTGTAGCGGGAGGCGTCGATACGCAGCCGGTGGTCGTGGACGGTGCCGTTTCCCTCGCCCGCGAGGTTGAAGTACGTGTGGTTGGTGAGGTTCACGACGGTGGCGCGGTCCGTCGTCGCCTCGTAGTCGACGCGGAACTCCCCCCGCGCGGTGAGGGTGTAGTCGACCCGGACGGTGAGGGTGCCGGGGTACCCCATCTCGCCGTCGGGGCTGACGCGCCGCAGGGTGAGGCCGGTGTCGGCGCCGCGCCGGAACGGTTCGACGTCCCACACCCGCTTGTCGAAGCCCTGGTCCCCGCCGTGCAGGCTGTTGGGGCCGTCGTTCACCGGGAGCCTGTAGGTGGTCCCGTCCAGCGTGAACGTGCCGCCGGCGACGCGGTTGCCGTAACGGCCGATCACCGCACCGAAGTACGGGCTCTTCGCCACGTAGTCGTCCAGGTTGTCGAAGCCGAGGGACACGTTCGCCCACCTTCCCCGGCGGTCGGGCACCTCGAGCCCCTGGACGATGCCGCCGTAGGACAGGACGCGCAGCCGGATGCCGTCGTTCTCCAGCGTCCACAGGTCGACGCCGGTGCCGTCGGCCAGGGACCCGAACCGCTGCCGGACCGGGCCGCGAGTGCCGCTTGTCCCCCGCGGGGCCGTCGTCGCGCCGGCGGCCGCGGCAGGCGTCGTCACCGCTGTCGCCGCTGTCGCCGCGGCTCCCGCCGCCGCTGTCAGCACGGCGCGTCTGCTGGTCGTCATGGTCGTCTCGCTCTCGTGGTCGGCCGCACGACGGCGGCTCGTTCGGTATGTCGGTCTTCGTTCGGACCGGTCGGCGCGGAAACGGTGGAGGCGCTCGCGCATCCGTGTCGGCCGCGGGCCGGGAGGGTGAGGGCGCGTGCGGGGTGCGCGCGCCTGGCGCGCACCCCGCACGCGTTCCTCACTCGGTCCTGATCCTCATGAAGGTCACGGAATGGGCCGGGAAGGTGTACGAGAAGGTGCTGCCGACTCCCTCGAAGGTCGAGGACCGCGGCTGGACCGGCCGCTCGTCGGCCGTGTTCTGCGCGGCCGGGTCGGCCGCCAGGGTGGTGACCCGGGCGGTCGGCGCCACCTCGGTCCCCGCACCGAGGTCGATCGCCGTCCGGGCCGGTGCGGCCTGTGCGTTGACGACCTTGACGATGAGGTCACCGGTGGCCGCGTCACGGGTGACGACCTGACGGAAGGGCTCGGCGACCTTGTCGTCGGTGAACCCGCCCCACTTCTGTCCGTCGACGTACAGCGCCACCTGCCGTCCGCGCACCTCTACATGGAGGTCGTAGGTGCGGCCGGTCTCGATGGTCGTGCCGTTCTCCGTCATGGTCTGTTTGGCCCCGCCGACGGTCTTCTCGACAGCGGAGCGGGTGTTGTTCCAGCCGCCCAGGTTCCACCAGTAGTAATTGCCGGTGTCCTTGACGCCGAAGGCGACGAGGAAGCCCTCCCTGCCGGACTTCTTGGTGGCCTTCACCCTGAGGTCGTAGTTCTGCCAGGCCGTGTCGCCGGCGGTCACGAGGGTGTTCTCCGCCGCCTCGTCGCTCTGGACGTACGCGCCGTCCTGGACGGCCCAGGACCCGGTGCCGGTGGCCTTCGTCCACCGGCCGTCACCGCCCGAGAAGTCGTCGGACAGCAGGGCCGTGCCGTCGGAGCCGGTGACCCTGACGTCGTCGTACGCGGCGCTGGTCGCCCACGTCGACAGGCCGACGGCGCCGGTGATGGGCCCCGAGGTGGTCGGTGTGGCGGACGCGGTGGAGGGGACGACCTCGTCACCCACGTTGGTCATGAAGAGCTTCTGCGTCTCGTAGTTGGCAGATCCCCAGGACCTCGCGTTGTCGAACCAGATCATGTCCGGCTGCCACTGCACGTAGTCCTTGTTCGCCAGCAGCGGCGCGTACGAGGCGAGTTTCACGATGTCGGCGTTGCGTTCCAGGCCGGTCATGAAGGCGGCTTCCGCGAGGGCGTTGCCGAAGGTGTTGCCCTGGGAGGCGTACTCGCCGAGGAAGACCTCGGGGCCGCCCCGGTCGTAGCCGTCGTAGCGCTCGTTGTTCTCGAGGAACCACTGGGGGCTGTTGTAGTAGTGCTCGTCGACCATGTCCACACCGGACTCGCGGCTGAGCCGCCAGGCCTCGTCGAAGGTCGTCCCGGCGTCGTCGGGGCCGGAGTTGGCGATCACGGTGATGCCCGGGTGGGCGGCCTCGATCGCGGTGCGGAACTGCTGGAAGCGGGCGAAGAACTCCTTGGGCAGGTTCTCCTCGTTGCCCACGCCGATGTGGGTGAGGCGGAACGGCTCCGGGTGTCCCATTTCCGCGCGCTTGGCGCCCCACTCCGAGCTCACCGGCCCGTTGGCGAACTCGATGAGGTCCAGGGTGTCCTGGATGTGCCGGCGCAGCAGGGCGGGGTCGTCGGTGGCCCGGTTCTGACCGCACCCGGTGACCAGGGCGGGGACGACGGGCAGCGGCATCGCGCCGATGTCCTCGGCGAACTGGAAGTACTCGTAATAGCCGAGGCCGTAACTCTGGTTGTAGCCCCAGAAGTTGCTGTTGGTCGCCCGCTCCTCGACCGGGCCGACGGTGTCCTTCCACTGGTACGAGCGGCGGCGCTCCCAGCCGGACGCCTCGTCGTACCCCTCATGGCTGCCGGTGTTGACCAGGCAGCCACCGGGGAAGCGGAGGAAGCCCGGACGGAGGGCCTCGATCTTCTCCGCGAGGTCCTTGCGGAGGCCGTTCTCGCGGCCCTTGTAGGTGTCCCGGGGGAAGAGGGAGACCATGTCGAGCGCCGCCGGCCGTGCGGCGGCGACGGTGAGGCGGCCCGTGGTGGAGGTGCGGCGCGCGGTGAACGTCGCCGTGTACTTCGCCCAGCCGCCGCGTGCGACGACCCGGCGGCCTTCGGCGAGCTCGCCACCCGCGTCGTGCAGGGTGACGGTCAGCGGCGCCGCCCTGCCCGCCCGGGCCCAGACGGAGAAGGCGTACCGCTTCCCCTTCTCCACCGCGATGCCGGTGTTGTAGCCGGCGTTCGTGACCGAGGCGCCGCCGTCCATCGACAGGTAGGTGCGGTTGCGCTCGCCCAGGCGCCCGCCGTCCTCGGCGGCTCTCGCGCCGCCGGCGACGGTCCACGAGGTCAGTGGCGTGTACGCGGCGTTGTCCGCGGGCCGGTACTCGAAGGAGCGGTTCTGCACGAGCTCGGCGTAGAGCCCGCCGTCGGCGGCGCGGTTGATGTCCTCGTAGAAGACGCCGTACATCGTGTCGTCGATCTTCGCGCCCGTACCGGCGGCGTCGACGGAGATCGTGTAGTCGGCCGGTTCGGCCGCCGCGCCGGGTCCTGCGCCGAGAGTCCCGGCGAGCAGGGCCCCCAGGGTGAGCCCGAGCCGCCATCGTCTGCGTGCCATACGCACATCCTCGAAATCGTTCGATATACCGGACAGTGCTCAGAACTTCGAACGGCACCCTAGGAACCGGGACGGTGGCCGTCAACGCTTTGCGCACAACCCGGCACGGTTGGTCGACCAGCGTTCGCGATGCCGAACGAAACGGGGTCGGAGCGTCGACCCGTCGAACCGGGGCGCACATTCGGCCCCGCATGCGGAACGGGGCTTGTCGCACCGCGGCGGCGACCATAGGCTGACGATCCAGCAAGCGCTTTCTACGCATGTTCGCTCGAGGAGTCCCTCTTCATGACACGTCCCCGCGGCCCTCTGCGTGCCGCCGTCGTCGGCACCGGAGCCATCGCCCACGGCAGCCACCTCCCCGCCCTGGCCGACCACGCCGGTGAGGTGCAACTGGTCGCCGCCGTCGACGTGAACACCGCGCAGCTCGACGCCTTCCGCGCCGCCGCCGGGGACGGGGTCGACGGCTTCACCCGTCTCGACGAGATGCTCGCCACCGCCCGCCCCGACCTGGTGCTGCTCGGCTCTCCGCCCGCCTTCCACCGCGACCAGACCGTCGAGGCCCTGCGGGCGGGCGCCTGGGTGCTGTGCGAGAAGCCGCTGTGCCTTTCGCTCGCCGAGTACGACGCCATCGCCGCGGCCGAGGGCCCCGACGGCTCCCCCGGACCCTACGCGTCCGTGATCTTCCAGCACCGCTACGGCTCCGGGGCCGCGCACGCCCGCGAACTGCTCACCACCGGACGGCTGGGCACGCCGCTCGTCGCGCACTGCCAGACGACCTGGTTCCGCGACAGCGCCTACTACGCCGTCCCCTGGCGGGGCCGCTGGGCCACGGAGGGCGGCGGGCCCGCCATGGGACACGGCATCCACCAGATGGACCTGCTGCTGCATCTGCTCGGCGACTGGACCGAGATACGGGCGATGGCGGGCCGGCTCGTGCACGCCGTCGAGAGCGAGGACGTCTCGACGGCGCTCGTCCGCTTCGCGAACGGCACGATGGCCACCGTCGTCAACAGCGTCGTGTCCCCGCACGAGGTCAGCCGGATCCGTATCGACTGCTCCGACGCCACCGTCGAACTCACCCATCTGTACGGCCACTCCAACGACGACTGGGTCTACACCCCCGCCCCGCACGCCGCCGCCCACGAACGCCGCGTCGAGGCATGGCGGACGCCCGCCGCCGACCGGCCCAGCTCTCACTCCGCGCAACTGGAGGGCGTCCTCGCGGCGATGCGTGCCGGGACCCGCCCTCCGGGCAGCGGCCGCGACGCGCGGCGGACACTGGAGTTCGTCGCCGCCCTCTACAAGGCGGCCTTCACCGGCATGCCCGTCCGGGCCGGTGAGATCACGTCCGACGATCCCTACTACAACGCCATGCACGGCGGACACCCCGCCTGGGCCCCCGCGGACACGGCCGGCGGACACCGATGAGCGCACCGGTCACGGTGACCCACACGCACGGTGAGAAGGTCGTCGTCTCGCACGGCGGTGCGGACCTGATGACGTACGTCTACCGCCCCGACCCGGAGCCCTTCGAGTCCCGCAAGCCGTACGTGCACCCGCTGCGGACCCTCTCGGGCCGGCTGGTGACGGGGTACCGGCCGAGCGACCACCGCTGGCACAAGGGTCTGCAGATGACCGCGAGCCATCTGTCGGGGCAGAACTTCTGGGGCGGCAACTCCTATGTCCCCGGCGAGGGTTATGTGGCGCTCCCAGACCGGATCGGGTGGATGCGGCACGACGGCTTCGACGCCGTCCACGTGGCCGAGGACCGGCTGACGATGCGGGAGCGGCTCACCTGGATCGAGAACGGCGGAGCACATTGGGCGCGGGAGCGGCGCACGCTCACCGTTCACTCCGTCGAGCCGGCGGAAGGCTCCTGGGCGCTCGACTGGTCGATCCACCTCACCAACACCCGCGCGGAGCCCCTGCGGTTCGGCTCACCGACGACCGCCGGACGGCAGGCGGCCGGTTACACCGGGCTGCACTGGCGCGGGCCCCGCGACCTCACCGGCGGCGACGTCATGGGCCCGGACGGGCACGGCGGCGCCGGAGAGGCGGGGGCCGCGGACATGATGGGCCGCGCCGCGCCCTGGCTCGCGTTCACCGGCGAGCACGACGGCGTCGACGCGCACAGCACCCTGGTCTTCGCCCACGCCCCGGAGAACGAGGCCGCCGTCGGCCCCTCCCACTGGTTCGTACGGTCGGAGCCGACCCCGACGGTCGCCTTCTCCTGGGCGTTCTTCGAGGAGTTCACGCTCCCGCCGGGTGCCGCCTTCTCGTACCGCTACCGGATCGTGGTGGCCGACGGCGCCCTGGACCGCAGGCGGATCGAGTCCCACCTGCGGTCCTGGTGACGGTTCGGCGCCCTACGGCATCCGGTCCCCGACCAGCGCGAGGTTCTCGATGGCCGCGAGCCCGTACAGCGCGGTGTCGTTGGTGTAGACCCAGTTGGCCTCGCTGCCCGGCACCAGGGTGACGGGCCCGCCGACCTCCTCCGTGGCCCACGGCGCCGATTCCCGGTAGCCGTCGCTGTTGTAGAACTTTTCCCAGGCACGGCGCGCCAGCTTCTCGTCACCGGTCTGCACGGCCGCGTACGCGTCCAGCCTGGAGTGGCCCTGGAAGAGGATCAGCGAGCCGAAGTGGGAGCCGTAGCGCGCCGCCTGCTCCGCTTTGGTGGCGTTGAAGTAGCGGCAGTAGTCGAGATACGCCTCGCGGAACGCCGGCATGTCGACCAGGTCGATCAGCTCCGCGCAGAGTTCGTTCAGACCGAAGACGGCGGACAGGTGCGAGACGCCGACCTTGGCCTCCTTCTCGACGGCGAACCGGCCGGTGTCGAGGTCGTACAGGCCGCTGCCCTGGACGAAACCGTTGGGCTGGGCTGCGATCGTCTCCATCGTGGACAGGATCCTGGCCTTCGCCTTCGCCGCCTTGGGACCGCCGCGTTCCCACTCGGTGAGCCATGCGGAGACCAGTCCGCTCCAGTCGGTGCCGAAGCCGATGGACAGGGCGTGCCGGTCGGGTGTGTAGGGCTCCGTGCGGATCTTCCGGATCGGGTCGAGGACCAGGAAGGTCTCGTCGGAGTCCACGTTGGCGTGCATGAGGTCGCCGGTGCGTTCGTCGGCGGTGAGGAAGTAGTAGAAGCGACGGTAGGTGGTGTTGGCGATGCGCTGCTGCTTGGCGCTGTCGGCGTAGTGCTGGATGCCGTGCCGGGTGCCGAGGCCGGCCCACTTGCCCAGGTGGTAGACGTCGACCTCACCGGTGTGGCGGGTCATGGCCTCGGCGAACCGGAAGATGTCGGCGCGGCCGGAGCGGAGGTAGGCGTACCAGAGCCACAGGTCGGGAGAGAGCTCGGAGTTGTCCCACGCGTAGCCGCCGACGTCGTACCGCCACTGGTGCCTGGCCGGGTCGTAGCTGTGCATGATGTCGCCGTAGTCCCAGAAGCCGTACCAGCGCCGCATGTCCACCTGGTCGCGGTAGTACGTGAACAGGAAGTCGAGGTGGTCCTCGATCCTGGCCTTGGCGGCGGTGGACCGGTCGGGTTCGGAGAACAGGCCGCCGAAGACCTTGGCCGCGACCATGTGGGCGGGCGGGGCGGCCAGTTGGGGCGGGGTGCGGACTGCGGACGTCTCCTTGGCCAGGGTCCCCGCCTCGGGTGTCGAGTCGTGGGCCCAGAAGAGGAGTTCGCTGGTGCGGGCGATGCCGTACGGGGTGCCGAAGCCGGGCTCGTAGTCCTCGTAGGTGATGTTCAGGCCCTCGAGCTGCTCGGCGTAGGTGTCCTGGCCGAGGCCGTCGTGGTAGAAGCGCAGGTCCATGGGCTGCGCCTCGGGCGACCAGAGCCAGAGGGTGACTTCGGCGCTGTCGGTGTGCGCGTCACGGATGTCGAGGCCGGCGGGGTGCTTCTCCCAGAAGTCGCGGAGACCGAAGGACAGTCCGCCGCTCACGCCGCCGACATAGCCGAACCCGGACGCCCGGCGCCCGCCGCCGGCCGCGATCCAGCCGTGCCCCTTCTTGGTGCGCTTGCGCAGGGTGAACCCGTCGGCGGAGAGCTGGCTGAGGGTGTAGTCGCCCCACTCGGGGATCAGGTGCAGACGGCTGGTGACGCGCTGGTCCCAGGTGGCCGGATCGGGAAGTTCTCGTCCCTCGAACTGGGCCGCCTGGACGGCCGCTCCCGGGTCGCGGCGCAGTCCGGTGATGCCCTTGACGGCCTCCCGGAGCAGTCCGGTGCCGTCGCCGCCGATCCGGATGTGCCGGTCGTACGAGGGGTCCCGCATCGGCACGGTGAAGCGGACGCCGAGTCCGCGGATGAAGTCGCCGTCGGCCCGGCCGGGCTCCTGGGTGCCGTCGTAGGTGATCGTGTGCACCATGCGGAACGACTCGGCGCCGGCGTAGAAGTAGAGACGGACGGAGAACGGCAGCCAACTCCGGTTGCCCCGGCGATGTTTGCCGTCGATGCGGACGACGGCCCGTACGGGCCCGTCCTGTTCGACCTCGGTCTCGTGGATGGCGCTCTCGAAGCGGTCGTAGGATTCCCGCCCCTGGTCGCCGTCCTCGATCTCGCCCTGGCGGAGCAGCACGAGCCGCCCGTTCGTGGCGATCTCGGTGGTGCCGCGTGTCACGGACTTGACGAGGGAGGACCCGCTGGTGCCGAGGCGGGCGGTGATGACGCCGGTGGAGACGTCGACCGTGCCCCCCTTGGTGGTGACGGTGATCCGCCGGGCGGGTGCGGCGGGCTCCCCCGCGGTGAGCGTGAAGCTCTCCGCCGTGGTCTCGGGACCGATGGCATGAGCGGTCCACTTCAGGGAGCCGTCGGGCCACTGGGCGAGCGGCCACGACTGGACCGGCACCTGCTTGCCGTCGGCGGTGGCCAGCGAGAACGTCTGGTCCTCGGCGTACGCGCCCTTCGGCCACGGCACGCCGAGGGTGGTGCCGGGGGCGGCACCGAGCCCGTCGTCCTCCAGCCACTTCAGTGTCACCGGTTCGGGCCCGGCGGCCGCCGGGCGTGGCGCCGCCTGGGCAGTGGTACTGCCGAGGGCCCAGCTGAACTGGGCGGCCGCGCCTGCGGCCGCCGCCGCGGAGAGCAGGGACCTGCGGGAGATCGGAGACATGACGATTCCTTCTGTGAGACCTGGGCGGTAAGGGACGGGGAACCTTGAGCAGGGCAGAGCAGAAGTGCGCGGGTTCGCCGTGGTCCGGGCGTACGCGTTCGCCGCGGTGTCCCGGCGTACGGTTCAAGGTGGTGCGGGCGGACGGCCTTGCGGCGGTGCGGGCATGCGGACCGGCGCGGGTACGGACGTGCGGACTGGCGGCGGTGCGGACGTGCGGACTGGCGGCGGTGCAGGCGTGCGGCGGTGCGGACGTGCGGTTTCGCTGCGGTGCGGACGTGCGGATTTCGCGGTGCAGGCATGCGGACGTGCGGATTTCGCGGGTGCGGGCACGGGCCCGGGTGCGGGCACCGGCCCCGTCAGCGGGCGGCGTACCGTGCTTCGACGGCAACCGCCGCAGCCGCGACCGCGCCCGTCACCGGGACCGCCAGCGGGGCCACGGCCCAGGCGGTCCCCGCCACCACCGCGAACCCGCCCACCAGCAACAGTGATCCGGCCGGGTCGCGCACGGTGCGCCGGGCGGCACCGCGCAGCAACACGGTCCAGGACGCGCCGGGCTCCCATACGGCCGCCGCCCGGAGCACCGCGACCACGGCCCCGATGGCGGCGAGGACCGCGACCGTGCCCACGAACGCTCCGCCGGGCAACCCCGCGCGCACGGCGGTGAGGTTGAGCCAGAGCAGCCAGAGGACCACCGGGCCGGACAGACCGACGAGCCAGCCGCCTCGGACGGCGGCACGGAAGTCACGTGCGAAGTGCCGCCCGCCCGTCACCTCGTGCCGCAGGTGGCGCCGCAGATGGCGGACGCCGGCGGCGAAGGCCGCCGGTGCCGTCACCAGCGGCAGGGCGGCGACGGTCATCCACACGCCGGTGAGCAGGCATTCGGCGAAGACGCCGAAGCCGGTGGAGAGCCGGGACCCCTGCTGCGTCAGGGTGCGCGCTGCCATGCCGGTCAGCCCTTCAGGCCCGAGGTCGCCATGCCGTCGATCAGATGGCGCTGGAAGGCGAGGAAGAACGCCAGCACGGGCAGCAGCGCGACGAGCGACATGGCGATCATGCCGCCGTAGTCGGCGACGGCGTCCTGGTCGATGAACATCTTCAGCCCGAGCGAGACCGTGTACTTCTCCGGCTCGTTCAGATAGATCAGCGGGCCCATGAAGTCGTTCCACGCGTTGATGAAGGTGAAGATGGCGCTGGTGATCAGGGCGGGCCGGCACAGCGGCAGCACGATCGACCAGTAGATGCGCAGATGCCCGCAGCCGTCCAGCCGGGCGGCCTCGTCCAGCTCTCTCGGAAGGTTCCGCATGAACTGCAGCATGAGGAACACGAAGAAGGCGTCGGTGGCGAGGTACTTGCCGAGCAGCAGCGGCACATAGGTGTTGATCAGTTCCAGCTTCTGGAACAGCACGTACTGCGGGATCAGGAGCACGTGGTACGGCAGCAGCAGCGTGCCGATCATCAGCGCGAACATCAGATTCCGCCCGGGGAACCGGATCTTGGCGAAGGCGTAGGCCGCGAGTGAGCACGACAGCAGCACGCCGGCCACCGAACCGAGCGCCAGGAACGTGGAGTTGACGAAGAAGGTGGTGATGGGGATGTCGGCGATGCCGTCGGTCAGCCGCCGGTAGTTCGCGACGACGGGCTCGGTCGGGAACAGGTCCAGGCTGCCGATGATGTCGTCGCTGGGCTTCAGCGAGCCGCCGATGACCCAGATCACCGGGTAGAGGACCACGGCGAGCAGTGCCAGGGCCCCGAGGTGCCAGAGCAGCGAGCCGCTGCCGCGGCGCGCGCGGGTGGTGATCGTGCCGCTCATCGGGCTGCCTCCTCGTAGTGCACCCAGCGTCGCTGGGACCAGAACAGCACCGCGGTGACCAGGCCGACGGCGATCAGCAGCATCCAGGCCATGGCGGAGGCGAAGCCCATCCGGCTGTTCTCGAAGCCTTGTTGGTACAGGTAGCAGGTGTAGACGAGCGTGGCGTCCGCCGGTCCGCAGCTGCCGTTGCTCATGATGTAGGCCGATCCGAAGATCTGGAACGAGTGGATGGTCTCCAGCAGGACGTTGAAGAACATCACCGGCGAGATCATCGGCAGGGTGATGTGCCAGAAGCGCCGCCACGGACCGGCGCCGTCGACCTGGGCCGCCTCGTACAGCTCCTTGGGAACCTGCTTGAGCCCGGCCAGGAAGATGACCATCGGCGCGCCGAACTGCCAGACGGTGAGCGCCACCAGGCAGTAGAGGATCCAGGCGGGGTCGCCGATCCAGCCGCCGACGTCCATGCCGAGGAACGTCTGCGCCCGGTCCACCACCGCGTCGTCGGAGAACAGCGCGCGCCACACGATGGCGACGGACACGCTGGCGCCGACGAGCGAGGGGGCGTAGAAGGCGGCCCGGTAGAAGGCCTGTCCGCGCCGGCTCTGGGCCAGCAGCAGCGCGACGCCGAGGGCGAGGAGCAGCTTCAACGGGGTCCCGATGAGGACGTACTTGGCGGTCACTTCGACCGATGTGCGCCAGCGCGGGTCGGCGAACATCTCGGAGAAGTTGCCGAGGCCGATCCACTTCGGGGAGTCGAAGAGGTTGTAGTCGGTGAAGGCGAAGTAGAGGGAGGCGACCATCGGTCCCGCGGTGAGCAGCAGGAAGCCGGCGATCCAGGGCGACATGAACAGATAGCCGATCAGGCCGTCCTTGCCTCCGCGGCGGCGGACGGGCGAGGGCGTCGTGCCGGCGGCAGGGGCCTTGTCCGCCACCTGCCGCACGGAGTCCTCGAGCTGAGTCATGGGGGGCGTTCCCATCAGGAGCCGAGCGCCGTCTTCGCCTCGGTGAAGAACTGCTTCGCGGAGTCCTCGACGGGTGCCTTGCCGAGCGCCATGTCGGCGGCGATCCGCAGGAACGCGGCCTCGACGACGTCCGCGCCGGCGGGGTGGGGGGTGATGGTCTCCAGCGTGCCGGCGGCGGCTATCTGCTTCTCGTACGCGGCGATCTTCTTGCTGACCGGGTCGGTGGGCCGGAACGCCTCGTACTGCTCGTTGGTGGCGAGCACTCCGCGGTCGTACCCCATGATCCGGCCGACCTCGGGGTCATGGACCATGAAGTCGATGAAGGTCGCCACCTCCGCGGGGTGCTTGGTGCGGGCGCTGCCGCTGAGCATCAGTGAACCGAGGTACTGGCCGGTCTTCTTGCCGTCGCCGGTGGGGATCGGGGCGATCGCGTACGAGCTCTTGCCTTCGGCGGAGTATCGCGCCGTGAAGTTGTCCCAGGTGAACTCGCCGCCGGAGAGCCCGGCCGCGAGGGCGGACTTGGGCTTGACCTGCTCGACCTTCTTCTGGTCCGCGTACAGCCCCGTCCTGACGCGCTTCATTGCTTCGGTCCAGTAGGGGACGAGGTCGCTCTCGGTGAATCCGAGGCCCTTCTCGGTGAAGAAGGCCTTGCCGTTCTGGCGGAGGATCAGGTCGTAGAGGTACATGACGCCGAAGGGGCCCGAGTCGCCCGCGACGCCGGCCTTGTCGTGGATCTTGACGAGGGCGTCGTCCCAGTCGCTCCACGTCCAGCCCGGTGCCGGGGTGACGCCCGCCTTCTCGAAGACCCGCTCGTCGATGATCAGACCCATGGAGTTGGAGCCGACCGGTACGCCGAGCAGTCTGCCGTCCACCTCGCCGAACTTCTCGAGGCCGGCCCGGAAGTCGCCCAGGTCCAGGTTGCCCTTCTTCGCCTGCGTATGGAGGTCGAGCAGGACCCGCTTGGCGTCGTACTTCCGCAGGAAGCCGATGGCGTTCTGGAAGACGTCCGGCGGATTGCCGCCCGCCGCCTGGGTGTTGAACTTCTTCCAGAAGTCGCCGTACTGCTGGAAGTCCGTCTTGACCTTGATCTTCGGGTGCTTCTTCTCGAAGAGGGCGACGGTCTGGTTGATCTTCTTCGCCCGGTCGTCCGCGCCCCACCAGGCATAGCGGATGGTGACGGGCCCGCCGGACGAGCCGCTGCCGGCGCCGCAGCCGGCGGCGGTGAGCCCGGCACCGGCCAGGGTCGCGCCGGCCGCCCTGAGGAAGGTCCGCCTCTCCACATGCCTGGACATACGCATGATGCACCCTCTCGCCAATGATGTATGGATGGTGAATGAATCGTTTCAGGAAAGCGCTTGCCACGAAATGTAGGGGTGGCGGCGAACCGCGTCAACGGTTTGGACGGTCGCGAATCGGCCTCGAGTCGTTCGATATGGCGAACAGCATGCGACACCCCGGACGGCAGACCGTAATCCAGCCGACCCGCCGGACACCAGCCCCCGAGGCCCAGAATGTTCGACATGCCGAACATTGCACAAAACTTCGGACACTTGGCCGGAGCCTCTTGCAGAACCCGTGCCCGACGGCGGAGGGTTGAGATCCCCCGTCACCCCTCCCCGGCCGCCGCCTTCGTGCCCGTCCGGGACCGAGTGCTGCCCCAGGAGAGCCATGTCCCCCTCGTACGTCGACGATGTCCGGCCCGGCAGCGGGCCGCTCCCGCCCCGCGCCCGGTACGCCACCTCGGACGCGGCATCCCTTTCGCTGAACGGGAATTGGCGCTTCCGGCTCTCCGCGACCGCCGACGCCGAAGACGACTCCTTCGCCGTGCCCGGTCACGACGCCTCGGGCTGGGACGAGGTGCGGGTGCCCGGCCACTGGGTGCTCCAGGGCCACGGCGCGCCCGTCTACACCAACCACCTCTACCCCTTCCCGGTCGACCCGCCGCGCGTGCCGACCGAGAACCCGACCGGCGACCACCTGCGGTGCTTCGACCTGCCGGAGGACTGGGGCACCGGCGGCGACGCGCTGCTCCGCTTCGACGGCGTGGAGTCCTGCGCGCGCGTCTGGCTGAACGGCCGCGAGCTGGGCGAGTTCAAGGGCAGCCGGCTGCCCCACGAGTTCGCGGTCGGACATCTGCTGCGCCCCGAAGGGAACGTGCTCGCGGTCCGCGTCCACCAGTGGTCCTCCGGGTCCTACCTCGAGGACCAGGACCAGTGGTGGCTGCCCGGGATCTTCCGGGACGTGACCCTCCTGCACCGGCCGGCCGGCTGCGCGGGGGACTTCTTCGTGCACGCCTCCTACGACCACCACCGCGCGGAGGGCACCCTGCGGGTCGATTCCGACACGGCCGGCCGGGTCACCGTGCCGGAGCTGGGCATCGACGTCGCGACGGGCGAGCCGGTCACCGTGCCGGTGCGGCCCTGGACGGCGGAGACGCCCCGCCTCTACGACGGGACACTGGCTCTCGCGGGCGAACGGGTCCCGCTGCGCATCGGTTTCCGCACGGTCGCCGTCGAGGACGGTGTCATCAAGGTCAACGGTGAGCGGATCCTGTTCCGCGGCGTGAACCGGCACGAGTTCCACCCGGACACCGGCCGCGCCCTCGACGCCGCGACCATGCGCCGGGACGCCGAGCTGATGAAGCGGCACAACATCAACGCCGTCCGCACCTCCCACTACCCACCGCATCCCCACTTCCTCGACCTCTGCGACGAGCTGGGCCTGTGGGTGATCGACGAGTGCGATCTGGAGACCCACGGCTTCGTCGAGCAGGACTGGCACGACAACCCCGTCGACGACGACCGCTGGACACCGGCACTCCTCGACCGCGCCGCGCGGATGGTCGAGCGGGACAAGAACCACCCGTCCGTGATCATCTGGTCGCTCGGCAACGAGGCGGGCACCGGACGCGGTCTGACGGCGATGGCCAAGTGGATCCGCGCCCGCGACCCCGAGCGGCTCATCCACTACGAGGGCGACCCGGGCTGCCGTGACACGGACATGTACTCGCGGATGTACCCGCCTCACGACGAGGTGGACAGGATCGGCCGCGGCCTCGACGGCGGACCGGCCGGGCGCCGCGAGCTCCCCTTCGTCCTGTGCGAGTACGGGCACGCGATGGGCAACGGTCCGGGCGGCCTCGCCGACTACCAGCGGCTCTTCGAGGCGCACCCGCGCAACCAGGGCGGCTTCATCTGGGAGTGGATCGACCACGGTCTGACCGACGCGCGGTACGGCTTCGCCTACGGCGGCGACTTCGGCGAGGAGCTCCACGACGGGAACTTCGTCTGCGACGGCCTGCTGTTCCCGGACCGGACCCCCTCCCCCGGCCTGATCGAGTACAAGAAGGTGATCGAGCCGGTCCGTATCGAACCGGCCCCCGCCGACGGCGGCGCGGCCACCGTGCGCGTCACCAACCTCCACGACTTCGCCGACCTCTCCCATCTCTCCTTCGAATGGTCCCTTCAGAGCGGCGGAGAGACCGTGGCGCACGGCCCGCTGACCGTCCCACCGACGGCGCCCGGCACGTGGGCCGAAGTCCGGTTGCCTGAACCGCCGGCGGCCGGGCGGGGCACGGAGAGTCTCTGGACGGTACGGGCACTGCTGGCAGAGGACACTCCGTGGGGCAGGCGGGGTCACGAGGTCGCCTGGGGACAGCTGGAAGCCGGCCGCCCGGCCCCCGCGGAGGTCCCGTGCGGTGACCGCCCCGCCCGCGGCCGGAGCGTCCTCACTCTCGGCCCTGCCTCCTTCGATGCCCGCACCGGCGAACCGCGCACCATCGGCCCGGTCGCCGTCACCGGCGCCAGGCTCAACGTGTGGCGCGCGCCGACGGACAACGACAACGGCGCGCCCTGGCAGCCCGACCCGCGCAGCGGACCGCTGTGGCGCGCCCTCGGCCTGCACCGCATGCGGCACCGCCTGGACGCGGTCGAGGTGACGGACGACGCGCTGAGGGTACGCACGCGGGTGGCGCCGGCCGGCCGTGACGTGGGGCTGCTCACCGACTACCGCTGGACGTCCGACGGTGTCCGGCTGCGCCTGACGGTGTCCGTGATCCCGGAGGGCCACTGGCAGCTCCCGCTCCCGCGTCTCGGGATCCGTCTGGGCCTTCCGGCGTCGTACGCGGGCGTCCGCTGGTACGGCGGCGGACCGGGCGAGGCCTACCCGGACAGCAGGGCGGCCGCCCGGCTCGGCCTGTGGCACGCCGATGTCGACGCGATGCAGACCCCGTACGTCCGTCCGCAGGAGAACGGCGCGCGGGCCGATGTGCGCTGGGCCGAACTCGTCTCCCCGGAAGCGGGGTTGCGGATCGACGGCGACCCGGCCTTCTGGCTGACCGCACGCCGTTGGACGACCGAGCAGCTCGACGCGGCCGAGCACCTGACGGACCTCGTTCCCTCGGGTGAGACGGTGTGGGTGGAGCTCGACCACCGGCAGCACGGCCTCGGCAGCCAGTCCTGCGGACCCGGGGTGCTTCCCGAGTACCGACTGCACGCTTCGCCCGCCGAGTTCTCGTTCGTGTTCACACCGCTCGACGGTTCCTGACCTGCGTGGCCGTACGCGCCCCGGCCGGAGCCGGGGCGCGTGCGGCGTCGGTCCCGCACGGCGCGGTGTCAGCGGTGGCCCAGCCAGTTCGCGGCGGGCAGCAGCCTGTTGTCGTAGTCGAAGAGGGCCTGGTTCTCCCAGCCGTTGCCGGACGACGGGTCGGCCGGGTCCCAGCCGTTGCCGGTGACGGCCGTCCAGGTGGGCTCCCAGTAGACGACGCCGAGGCCACGGCCGTTCGGCACGGCCTCGACCACGTTCATCACATCGCGCAGCCAGGCCGCCTGGCCGGCCGGGCTCGCCGGGTACCCGGGCATCAGCTCGCCGGGCAGGTCGATGATGTTCTCGTGGCCGTCCTTGCTGTCGAGCCGGAAGGGGTAGGCGGTCTCGACGACCATGACGGGCTTGGCGTAGCGGGCGGAGACGTCGTCCAGGTTCGCCTGGAGATCGGAGAGCGCTCCATGCCAGTAGCCGTAGAAGGACACGGCGATGACGTCGAAGGTCACGCCCCGGGCGGTGGCGTTGTCGAACCACCAGCGGTACAGGCCGTTGTCGCCGCCGTGCGCGAGGTGCAGCGCGATCCGGGTGGAGGACGAGACGGCCTTCGCCGCGGAGATGCCCGACGTGAGCAGCCCGGCGGTCCGGTCCCAGTTCTCCGTGGAGCCCTCCGGCCAGAGCATGCCGGTGTTGATCTCGTTGCCGATCTGGACCATGTCGGCGGTGGTGCCCTGGGCCTTGAGGGCGTTCAGGACGTCGTAGGTGTGGTCGTGGACGTCCTTCCTGAGCTGGTCGTAGGAGTGCGAGGACCAGGCGGCGGGCTTCGTCTGGGCGCCCGGGTCGGCCCAGATGTCGGAGTAGTGGAAGTCGACCAGCAGTTTCATGCCCTGGGCCTTGATCCGCTTGGCGGTCTCCAGCACGCGGGCCTTGTTGTTGTAGCCGTCCGCGGGGTCCACCCAGACCTTGAGCCGGCCGTAGTTGGCCCCCGCCGACCTCAGGATGCCGAGCCCGTCGCCGGTGGCCCCGGTGGCCGTGCGGTAGACGCCGCCGAGGTCCTCGCTCTTCTTCAGTGTGGAGACGTCGACGCCTTTGAGGCTCAGCCCGGTCGAGCCGGGGGTGAAGGTGAGATCGTCGACGTTCAGCCAGTTGCCCGCCCTGGCGTCGGAGTTGATGCTGACCGTGCACTGTCCGCCGGTCACCCTGACGGACGTGACGAGGCGTACCCACTTGCCGTCCGGCGTGGGCGGCAGGTCGGTGCGCTGCTCCGGGGAGCCGCAGTTGCGCAGCGCCAGGTAGGCGGCGTTCTGGCCGCCGCTCGAGCGCACCCAGGCGCTCAGCTTGTACGTCCCGTCGGTGAGTCCGGACAGGTACTGGTACGTCTCCACCTTGTACGCGGAGGACGACCAGTGGCTGAGGCGGTTGCTGCCGCTGTGCCCGCCGGCCTCGGTGTAGGACGCCGCCTGCCGGCCCGTCGCGGAGTAGGTCGACCAGCCGGAAGTGCCCGATTCGAAACCGGTGTTGGTGAGCGTCGCCGCCGCGCTGACCGGTTGTCCGGGCAGTGCCGTGATCAGCAGGGCGCCGAGCGCGGGGAGGACGGCGGTTCTGAGCAGTCTGCGGAAGGGGCGTGGGGCCGTGTGCATCGTCGAGTCCCTTCGACGGTGGTGGGCGGGGGTGGGCGGTGCGATGCACCCGGGGGCGGCCGGCGAACCGGCGGCCGCGCCCGGGGGTCCTGGTGTCGTCAGGCGTCGAGCCGTACGACCTTGACGGCGCCGGCCGGGACGGTGAGGTGTCCGGCGGTGTGCTCGCCGCTGAGCAGTTCGGTGCCGGGGCGCTCGAGGGGGACCTTGGTGTCGTGCGGGGTGTGGTTCACGGCGAAGAGGTAGTCGCCGCCGTCACCGGAGCGGCGTACCACCTCGACGTCGCGGGGCAGTTCGCTGCGGGGCGCGATGCCGGCGTCCTCGCAGGCGCTCTCGAGGACCGCGTCCAGCGCGAGGGGGCCGAGCCGGGAGGAGACGTACCAGGCGGTGCCGCCGCCCAGACGGTGACGGGTGACGGCGGGGCCGCCGGCGGCGGGTCCGTCGGCGTACGTCCACACCGTCTCGGCCCCGCGCGGCACGACGAATTCGGTCCACACGTCGCCGGTGACCGAGGCGCCCTGCGGCCCGGTGATCCGCACGCTCTCGCCCGCGCGGAGCGGTGACCACTCCTCGACGGTCAGGCCGAGCACGTCGCGCAGCACACCCGGGTAGGGGCCGGGGTGCACGGCGTCGTGCTCGTCGACGATGCCGGAGAAGTACGAGACGACGAGGGTGCCGCCGTTCTCGACGTAGGCGCGCAGAGTGCGGCCCGCCTCCTCGGAGGCGAGATAGAGGGCGGGGACGACGACCAGGGGGTAGGCGGAAAGGTCGGCCCCGGGACGGGCGAAGTCGACGGTCAGGTGCCGGTCGTAGAGCGCCTCGTAGAAGCTGTCGGCGCGCTCGCGGGCGTCGTGGTCCTCGCTGGGCCGCCATTCGAGGCCCTGCGCCCACCAGGAGTGCCAGTCCCACACCATGCCGACGTCGGGGACGGTGCGTGTCCCCATCAGTTCGGCGAGCGAGCCGATGTCGGCCCCGAGCCGCACCACCTCGCGCCAGATCCGGGTGTCGGTCCCGGCGTGCGGCAGCATCGCGGAGTGGAACTTCTCGGCGCCCTTCCGGGACTGGCGCCACTGGAAGAACATGGCCCCCTCGGAGCCGCGGGCCACATGGGCGAGCGAGTTGCGCGCCATCTCGCCGGGTCGCTTGGCCGGGTTGCGCGGCTGCCAGCTGACGCCGCTGGTGGAGTGTTCGAGCAGCAGCCAGGGGGCGCCGCCGGCGACGGAGCGCGTGAGGTCGGCGGCCATCGCGAGGTTGACGTGGGTGCGGCGGCCGTCGGTCATCAGGTAGTGGTCGTTGGTGACGATGTCGACCTCGCGGCCCCAGGCCCAGTAGTCGATCGTGTCGCACTGGCTGAGCGCGGTCATGAAGTTGGTGGTGACGGGGACGCCGGGCGCGAGCCGGTGGAGGATGTCCCGCTCCATGCGGAAGTTCTCGCGCATCGTGTCGTCGGCGAAGCGGCGGTGGTCGAGCTGCTGGGCGGGGTTGCCGACGGTCGGGGTCAGCCGCGGCGGGTCGATCTCGTCGAAGGACCGGTAGCGCAGGCCCCAGAAGGCGGTGCCCCAGGCGTCGTTGACCGCCTCGACCGTTTCGTAGCGGGCCTCGAGCCAGCGGCGGAAGTGGGCGGCGCAGTTGTCGCAGTAGCAGGCGCTGACGGGAACGCCGTACTCGTTGTGGACGTGCCACATGGCCAGGGCGGGGTGGCCGGCGTACCGCCGGCCGAGCTCGGTGGTGATCCGTGCGGCGGCCTCACGGTAGGCGGGACTGCTGTGGCAGATCGCGGCGCGCGAGCCGAAGGCGTAGCGCACGCCCTCCCGGCTGACGGGCAGCGCGTCGGGATGAGCCCGGTAGAACCAGGCCGGCGGGGAGGCGGTGGGCGTGCCGAGGTCGGCACGGACACCGTTCTCGTGGAGCAGGTCGAGGACCCGGTCGAGCCAGCCGAAGTCGTAGGCGCCGGGCTCTGGTTCGAGCAGTGCCCAGGAGAAGATCCCGACGCTCACCATGGTGACCCCGGCCTCGCGCATCAGCCGGACGTCCTCTTGCCAGACACCTTCCGGCCACTGCTCGGGGTTGTAGTCCCCACCGAACGCGAGCCGGTCCAGGCCCTTGGGAGTGGTCTCCGGCATGAATATCTCCTGAAGCGTCAAAATGTCGAACATCTGGGAACGTGCACACATCGCCGTCGATGCAGTGATGCAACATAACCGCACAGGAACAACCATTGACAAGTGTCCGGGATGTTTCCCTACTGTGAACGCTCACAGATGCAGGGCCGGCCTCCGCCACCGAGCGGGAGGCCCCTTCGGTCAGGGAGAAGCACCCATGTCCACCACGCTGCACCGCCGCCTCGCGGCCACCGCCACAGCCGTCGCCCTCGGGGCGACGGCGCTCACCGCCTGCGGTTCCCAGGACGGCGGCGACCAGGCGGATTCCGGACCGGTCTCGCTGACCTACTGGGCCTGGGCGCCCGGCATGGACAAGGTGGCGGCCATCTGGAACAAGAAGAACCCGGACATCAAGGTCACCGTCCAGAAGCAGGCCTCCGGCGACGACCTGGTCACCAAGATCATCACGGCCTCCAAGGCGAAGAAGGCCCCGGATCTCGTCCAGGCCGAGTACCAGGCGCTGCCGACCCTCGTCAGCAACGGCGCCCTCGCCGACATCTCGGAGGAGGTCGGCGGCATCAAGGACGAGTTCGCCCCGGGCGTGTGGCAGCAGACCACGCTCGGCACGGACGCCGTGTACGCGGTGCCGCAGGACTCCGGGCCGATGATGTTCTACTACCGCGCCGACCTCTTCGAGGAGTACGGGCTGAACGTTCCCGCCACCTGGGAGCAGTTCGCCGAGACCGCACGCGCGCTGAAGAAGAAGGCCCCTGACAAGGCGCTGACCACCTTCTCCTCCAACGACTCCGGCCTCTTCGCCGGTCTCGCCCAGCAGGCCGGCGCCAAGTGGTGGACCGTCGAGGGCCAGAAGTGGAAGGTCGCCATCGACGACCCGGCGACCAAGAAGGTCGCGGACTTCTGGGGCGGCCTGGTCAAGGAGGGCGCCGTCGACAACCAGCCCATGTACACCCCCGCCTGGAACAAGGCGCTGAACACGGGCAAGCAGATCGCCTGGGTGAGCGCGGTCTGGGCGCCCGGCACGCTCACCACGGCCGCCCCCGACACCAAGGGCAAGTGGAAGATGGCCCCGCTCCCCCAGTGGTACGACACCAAGAACGTCACCGGCAGCTGGGGCGGCTCCACGACGGCCGTCACCACGGACTCGAAGCACAAGGACGCCGCCGCGAAGTTCGCCACCTGGCTCAACACGGACCCGGAGGCGCTGGCCGCCCTGGTCAAGGAGGGCGGCATCTACCCCGCCGCCACATCGGCCCAGACCAGCGGAGCCCTGGTGCAGGCGCCGGACTTCTTCGCCGACCAGCCCGACTTCTACACCGAGGCCGCCGAGATAGCGGAGACCGCGGCGCCCGCCTACTGGGGGCCGAACGTCAACGTCGCGTACGCCGCCTTCAAGGACGAGTTCGGCAAGGCGGCCAAGGCCAGGTCGGACTTCGGCGCCTCCCTCCGCAGGATGCAGGACACCACCGTCGCCGACCTGAAGAAGCAGGGCTTCGAGGTCGCGCAGTGACCCTGACCCGTACCCGCCGCGAGGCGAACGGTCGTCGGCGGCCGTACGGGGCGAGGTCCGCCCCGTACGGCTTCCTGGCGCCGGCCGTCGTCCTGTTCGCCCTGTTCTTCGCGCTGCCCATCGGCTACGCCCTGTGGCTCAGCCTCCACAAGATCGACGTCCAGGGCCTGGGCCTTGGCAAGGACGCCCGGACCGAGGTCTGGGCGGGCCTTTCCAACTACACCGCCGCGCTCACCGATTCCGAACTCGGCCGGAGCGCCCTGCGTGTCCTCGGCTACGGGGCGATCGTCGTGCCCGTCATGCTCGGCCTCGCGCTGCTGTTCGCACTGCTGCTGGACACCGAACGGGTCCGGGCACGCGCCTTCTCCCGGCTCACGATCTTCCTGCCGTACGCCGTCCCCGGGGTGGTCGCCGCCCTGCTGTGGGGCTTCCTCTATCTGCCGGACGTCAGCCCGTTCCACCACGTCCTCGGCCGGCTGGGGCTGCCGCGGCCCGACCTCCTGGACGGCGGGCCGCTGTTCCTGGCGCTGGCGAACATCGCCGTGTGGGGCGGCACCGGATTCAACATGATCGTGATCTACACCTCGCTGCGGTCCATCCCGGCCGAGGTGTACGAGGCGGCGAAGCTGGACGGCGCCACACCCCTGCAGATCGCGCTGCGGATCAAGATCCCGATGGTGGTGCCCTCGCTGGTGCTGACCTTCTTCTTCTCTGTCATCGCCACCCTCCAGGTCTTCAGCGAGCCGACCACTCTCAAACCCCTGACCAACGGCATCTCCACCACCTGGAGCCCGCTGATGAAGGTGTACAACGACGCCTTCGTGGCCGGGAACGTGTACGCGGCCTCCGCCACCGCCGTGGTCCTGGCAGCCGCCACCTTCGCCCTGTCCTTCGCCCTGCTCAGGGCCTCCAACTCCCGTGCCAAGCACCAAGGATCCCGATGAGCACGCCCACGATCCCCGCCCGGCGCCGACGTGCCGCCCCGGCCGCCGGCAGCACCCCCGGCACCTCCCAGGGACCGCCGCGGAGACGCCGAGCCGCCCTCCTGCCCACCGCCGCACTGCTGCTCGGCGCGCTGTACTGCCTGCTGCCCGTCGCCTGGGTCCTGGTCGCCTCAACCAAGTCGGGCACGGAGCTGTTCTCCACCTTCACCTTCCTGCCCGGCAGCGGCTTCGGCGACAACCTCGCCGACCTCGGCGCCTACCGCGACGGCATCTACTGGCGGTGGATGGGCAACTCTGCCCTCTACGCCGGACTGGGCGCCGTGCTGTCCACGATGGTCTCCGCCGTCTCCGGCTACGCGCTCGCGATCTACCGCTTCCGCGGCCGTGAGGCGATCTTCAACGTGCTGCTCGCCGGTGTGCTCATGCCGCCGGTCATCCTCGCCGTCCCCCAGTACCTGCTGATGGCGAAGGCCGACATGACGGACTCCTATCTGTCCGTGCTGCTGCCGCTGGTCCTGTCCCCGTACGGCGTCTACCTCGGCCGGATCTACGCTCAGGCCGCGATCCCCATGGAACTCGTCGAGGCGGGCCGGATGGACGGCGCGGGTGAGTGGCGCATCTTCCTGCGGGTCGGCGTCCCGATGATGTCGCCGGGCCTGGTGACGATCTTCCTCTTCCAGTTCGTGGCGATCTGGAACAACTTCCTGCTGCCGTACATCATGCTCAGCGACGACACCAAGTTCCCCATGACGGTCGGCCTGTTCACGCTGCTCGCCCAGGGGTCCAGCACGCCCGCCCTCTACACGCTGGTCATCACCGGCGCCCTGCTCGCGATCGTCCCGCTGATCGCCCTCTTCCTGGTCGTCCAGCGGTTCTGGAGTCTCGACCTGCTGTCCGGGGCCGTAAAGTCATGACGTCAGGGGAACGAGGGGACACAGCATGAACCGCGGCCCGGACGGCAAGCGCCGATCGGTGACGATCCACGACGTCGCACGTGAGGCGGGAGTCTCCCGCGGGACCGTCTCACGCGTCCTCAACGGAGGTCACTACGTCAGCCCGGCGGCACAGACGGCAGTCAACAACGCGATCCGCCGGACGGGTTACGTCGTCAACCGGCACGCCCGCTCGCTGATCACCGGAAGGTCCGACTCGGTCGCGTTCCTGCTGACCGAGCCGCAGGAGCGCTTCTTCGAGGACCCCAACTTCAATGTGCTGCTGCGTTCCTGCACCCAGGAGCTCGCCGCACAGGACATTCCGCTGCTGTTGATGATCGCCGGCAGCGAGGACGAACGCCGGCGCAATCTGCGGTACATCCAGGCCGGACACGTGGACGGCGTCCTGCTCGTCTCCAGCCACTCCGGCGATCCGGTGGCCGGAGAACTCCAGGCCGCCGGCGTGCCGGTGGTCGCCTGCGGGAAGCCCCTCGGGCAGCAGGCCAGGATCGGTTACGTGGCGGCGGACGACCGGGAAGGCGCCCGCGACATGGTGCGCTACCTGCACGCGTCGGGCCGCCGCCGGATCGCCACGGTGTCCGGCCCATCGGACACCCCCGGCGGTGTCGAACGCCTCGCCGGCTACCGGGAGACGCTGGCCGAGTGCGGGCTGCCCGCCGACGACCTGTTGATCGCCACGGGCGACTACAGCAGGACCAGCGGCGAGCAGGCCGCGGAACTGCTCCTCGAGCGGGCCCCGGACCTCGACGCCGTCTTCGTGGCGTCGGACCTGATGGCCCAGGGCGTCCTCGACGCCCTGTCCCGGGCCGGCCGCAGAGTGCCCGAGGACATCGCCGTGGGCGGCTTCGACGACTCGCCCGCCGCCCTGTCGACCCGCCCCCGGCTCACCACGATCCGACAGCCGTGGGACCGGATCAGCAAGGAGATGGTGCGGATGCTGCTGGCCCGGATCGGCGGGGAGGAACCGGCCGCGCTCATCCTGCCGACGGAACTGGTACGCCGGGACTCCGCCTGACCCGCCCGCCCCGCCTCCCCGGCGCCGTCACACATCCCGCGTCCCCCGTGTCGCGCGCGGCGGACCAGGGCAACCGGGAGTGAACGGGCGCACGGCACGGCGCGCCGGTACGGGGCCTGATGGGTTGTCCGGGAAGGTTTCGCCCATGGTGGACGTCAACGGATTCACTGACCTGCTGGACCCTCCGGTGTACCTCGTCACGGCGGCCTCGGAGGGGCGGCGGGCCGGTTGCCTGGTCGGATTCGCCTCCCAGTCCTCACTGAACCCGGTGCGGTTCGTGGTGTGGCTGTCCAAGGTGAACCACACCTATCGCATGGCGTGCCGGGCCGCGTACCTGGGCGTGCATCTGCTCGGCCGCGAGCAGCACGGGCTGGCCCGGCTGTTCGGCGGCGAGAGCGGCGACCGCGTCGACAAGTTCGGACTCACGCAGTGGGAGCCGGGGGCGCACGGCGTTCCCGTACTGGCCGACGCCTGCGCCTGGTTCATCGGCAGGGTGGAGGAGCGGGCCGACTGGGGGGACCATGTGGGGTTCTGCCTCACCCCCGTCGACGGTTCGGCGGAACCGCTGCCCCGTGGCGAGGTGTTGCGCCTGAGCGATGTCATCGATCTGAGCCCTGGGCACCCGGCACCCTGATCACGGAGGCACCGCCCGGCCACCGGGGCGCCGCCGGCGTCACGGCACGGTGCTGTGCGGGAGCGCCCCGTCGGCCTGCGTCGGAACGAAGGGCCGGACGAAGTCCGAGTCGGCGCCGACCTCGCCGTAGCTGCTCTCGGGGAACTCGGTCCACACCCCGGGCAGTCCGCTCAGCGGCTCCGACACCACAAGGCGGGTGTCCTCGGAGAGCCCCCTCAGGAACTTCATGTCGGGGTGCAGCGAGCGCAGTGTCTCGACCTCTGCGCTGTAGTACAGGGAGCGTGAGCGGTGCTCGCTGGAGTAGCGGAAGGCCCACAGCCGCTCCCCGTCGGCCACCGCGACGGTCATCTGGAGCGGGAAGTCCACGCCGTGCCGGCGGCCCAGCGACTCCACATGGCCCGCCATACGGGCGACGGCCGTCGGCGGGTCCTGGTCCAGACCGAACGTGAGCGCCAGGAAGAACATCACCTCGGAGTCCGTCGAGCCCTCGATGTCGGCGAACAGCGACGGGTCGATGACCATGCAGAGGTCCCTGCGCAAGCGGTGGAAGTCGGCGATGGCGCCGTTGTGCATCCACAGCCACCGCCCGTGCCGGAACGGATGGCAGTTCGTCTGCTGGATGGCCGAGCCGGTCGACGCCCGGATGTGGGCGAAGAAGAGGTGGGAGCGGATGTGCGCCGAGATCTCCCGCAGATTGCGGTTGTTCCACGCGGGTCCGGTGTCCCGGATCACCGCCGGAGTGCCGCCCTCTGGCGTGTACCAGCCGATGCCGAACCCGTCGCCGTTGGTGGTCTCGACGCCCATCCGGGAGTGCAGGCTCTGGTCGATCAGGGAGTGTGCGGGGCGGTAGAGCAGCGAGTCGAGGAGGACCGGCGTTCCCGTATAGGCCACCCATCGGCACATATGGACCCTCTCCCCTGCTCGAGGCGCGCGGGCCTTTCCATCATCACGCGCCGTTTCCCTTGATCGCCACGTGGGCCGGCAGGGGCCCGGCGCCGGAAGCGTGAACACCGTGCCTCGGGGCACCCGGGGGGCGTCGCGCACGGCGCCCCCCGCAGCCTTGAGTCCGACCCGCAGCCTTGAGATCGACCGCTGAGGTCGGCACGGATCCCTGCCGTCGGCTCAGGCGCGCTGGATCCAGTCCGCGTCCAGGCGGTCGGCCAGGCCGGCGGCGGCGAACGCGGCTTCCAACTCGTCGCGCCCCTCCGTGAAGTGGGCCCAGCTGTCGTGGTGGACGGGGACGACGCGGCGTGCGCCGAGGATCTCGGTCGCCTGCGCGGCCTGGGCGCTGTCCAGGACGAGCAGCCCACCGTCGAAGAGCACGGGGAAGCGAGGGGCTCCGGCGAAGAGGACGGCGGTGTCCACCGGGGCGAAGCGCGCCGCTGTCTCCTTGACCGCGTCCAGTGAGGCGTTGTCGCCGCTGACGTAGACGGTGGGCAGGCCCTCTCCGGTCAGCACGAAGCCGACGACCTGGCCGGTTATCGGCTCGACCTGCTCGCGCGGGCCGGGGCCGTGCACGGCGGGGACGCCGGTGACGGTGATCGTGCCGCCGTCGGGGCGGTTCAGCTCGACGGACTCCCAGTCGGCCAGGCCCTTGGCCGTTTCCCCGAGACGCTCCCCAGCGCCGGGGGTGGTGAGGGTGAGGGGGACGTCGGCGAGCAGGGCCCGGCCGCAGGTGTCGAGGTTGTCGGCGTGCTCGTCGTGCGAGAGCAGGACCACGTCGATGGGGCCGAGGTCGGCGGGGACGGTGGCGGAGGGGGCGGTCTTGGTCAGGACCGGGCCGTGCGAGGGGTAGTCGCCCGGGCCGTCGAAGGTCGGGTCGGTCAGGAAGCGCAGGCCGCCGTACTCGAAGAGGGCGGTCGGGCCGCCGAGAACACGCACCGGGAACTGGTCGGTCGTTCCGGAAAGAGCAGACACGGGGAAACACCTCACGGATAGATGCGGATTAACCGTGAGATGACGTTAGCCGCTTCTCACGGATGAGCACAAGCCGTACCATGAGGAACATGAAGGAGTCCGAGATCGCAGAACCCGTTGTGCCGCCCGCACAGGGCGAGGAAGAGCACCTTTCCCTTGCCCTCGCCAACAGCGCGATGGCGCTGCCCGGCGGGCACACGCTCGATCTCCTGGGGACTCCCGCGCAGGCGAACCATTGGCTGACAGCACATGGTCTTGCCCCCGTCGACGTCGGCATGCGGGAGATGTGCGCGACGCAGGTGCGCTCGCTGCGCGAACAGGTCAGGTCGCTGTTCGCCTCCCGCGCCGCCGGGCTTCCCGCCGTCCCGGCCGCCGTCACCGCCGTCAACGACGCGATGACCCGCGTCCCCACCGCGCCGCTGCTGCAGTGGGACGACAAGAACGGCCCCTACCGAGCCACCCCTCATCCCACGACCGCGATCGTCGACCACGCCCTGGCGACCCTCGCCGCGGACGCTGCGGACCTTCTCACCGGCCCTGACGCCGAGCGCCTCACCGCCTGTGGCTCCGCCCCCTGCAACCGCTACCTGCTCCGTCACGGCCGCCGCCACTGGTGCTCCACCCGCTGCGGGGTGCCGTGCCGGTTCCGCGCTCGCGTTCATGACGGGCCGTGGACCGCTCGGCCAGTGATGCCGGCTCGACCGACCCAGCACGGAGCAGCGCT
>NZ_JBFAQK010000060.1:0-45748 GCF_040677245.1 Streptomyces kurssanovii | reverse complement strand
CTCCTTTTTTTTGTTTTCCTCGCGGCGCGGCGGCCCGCCGCCCCCCCCCCCCGCCCCACGATCCCCCCTCGATTCCCCCGCGTCCCCCGCACAGTTTCTATCCACCCAGGCCCTTCGGTTCACCCCTTCGAGCAGGCGCTCGGAGTGAACCGGGGTGCACTGGGGGGCGCGTTCGAGATCCGCGCTTCTCTTCTTGATCATCGTCTGCCTAACGTCATCCGTATGGGACGCGCTGACCTGGCAACTTTGGTACGGATCTGCGATCCGGCCGGTCGGCCGCACGGCACCGGCTTTCTCGCCGACGACCTCGGCACGGTCGTGACCGGCCATGACGTCGTCCATGGCCTGGCCCGGCCCGTCGTGCTGCCGTTGGACGGCGGTGGTCCCGCGGTCGAGGCCGACTCCGTCACCCCGCTGCCCGGCAGCGGCCTCGCCCTCGTGCACACGAGCGGTCTTCGCGTCGTGCCCCTGCCGATCGGGGCACGCGAACGCGTGGAACCGGGCACGTACGTGCGCCTCGCGGCGGGTGGCTGGCGTGAGGCGCGCGTCCTCGCCGCCGCGCACGGCGTCCTGGAGCTCGCCATCGGCACGGACGGCAGCGACGCCCTGCGCCTCGTGGGCGGAGCCACCGGCGGGCCGGTGCTCGACGCGGCGACCGGGGCGGTCCTCGGCGTGCTCGCCGCCCCACCGCCACCGGGCACCGCCACGGCGGCCGTGCTCGTGCACCCCCTGGGCACCGCTCGCTCCGAGCCGCACGCCGCGCTCCTGCGCAGGAACGGCGCCCTCGCGCCCGCGTACGGACCGGACCTGAATCTGGCCGCGGTACTGGAGCTGACCGCGACCTCGCTCGCCCAGGCCGCCTGTCCGGACGCATGGCCCGAGCCCGTCCCGCGGCCCGAGGTCGCGGAGGAGTTCGCGGCGTTCACCGCGCACCACGGCGCGGCCGTGGTCCTCGGACTGGTCGGCGCACCCGGCACGGGCCGTACGACAGAGCTGCGCGCGCTCGCCGCTCGCCGCGCCCAAGGGCCGCGGCCCGCGCCCACGCTGTGGTTGCGCGGCGCCGACGTCCGGGCAAGCGACGCCTCCCTCGCCGACGCCGCGGCCCGCACGCTGCGCGGGGCCGCCCGCATCGTCGCCGTACCGGAGCACGCGGACGGCCGCGAGCGCGGGGCGAGCCCGGACCGGGTGGCGCGCCTGGCCGCAGAGGCGGGCCGGCCGCTGCTCGTCGTCCTCGACGGCCCGGAGGAGATGCCACCCGCGATGGCAACGGCGCTGCCGGGCTGGACGGCGTCCACCGCGGCGTGGCTGGCCGCCTCGGGCACCCGGCTGGTCGTGGCATGCCGTCCGGAGCACTGGGAGCAGGCCGGGGCGCTCTACCCGCCGCACCTGCTGCACCGCCCGGTCGGCGGGCCGACGCGATGGCCGGCAGGGGCCGCCCGCACGCAGACCGAAGGCATCCCGGCGGGGCCGGTGCGGGGGCAGGCGCGGATGCACGGGGCTGCGGCGGCGCGTGGAGTGCATGGAGCGCATGGGGTGCGGGAAGCGCAGGCGGCTCATGCGGAGCAGGGGGCCCAGGGAGCCCACGTGGTCCGGGGGCCTGCCGTCCGGGCCGAACACGGACAGCAGGCGGCGCAGGCGGCTGACGCAGCTCATGCGGAGCAGGCGGCCCAGGGAGCCCACGTGGTCCAGGGCCCTGCCGCCCGGGCAGCACAGGGACAGCACGCGACGCAGGCGGCTGACGCAGCGCACGCGGCGCCGGCAGTTCAGGCAGCGCACGCGACGCCGGTGCACGCTGCACACGCGACGGTGGCAGCTGACGCAGCCCACACGGCGTGGGCGGCTCATGCAGCGCCGCTGATCGGGGACGAGCCGGAACGCAGGGTTCCGGCGCCCCGTTCCCCGCACGCGCCGCCGCCGTCCCCCGCCGCAGGACCGGGCTGTCCCCACCCCCGTGTCCGGGACCCGCAGCCGCCGCCCGCCGTGCGTCTCGGCGACCTGAACCCCGAGCAGGCCCGGGCGGCCCGGCAGAGCTACGGGCTGGGACCCGGCAGCGTGGCAGCCGAGGACGAGCGGCATCCGCTCGTGCTCCGGCTCCTCTCGGAGGTGCACCGGGCCCTGCCCGGCGCCGTGCCGGGCACACCGGGGCGGGACGACGTCTTCGGCGCCTACCTCGACCTCCTCTGCCTGCGGATCGCGGTACGCATCACCGCCGCGGCCGGGTCCCCGCCCCGGGGCACTGCCGTCCGCCGGCTCGCCACCCGCGTCGCCGGGCGGGTGCACGAGGCCGCCCGGCGCTGCCTCGGGACCGGTCACGGCCAACTCGACCGTGCCTCGTTCGAGGAGCTGTTCCCCTGGGCGGGCGGCTGGGCGTCCGCCGCTCTCACCGAGACCCTCTTCGTCCCGGCGGGCAGCGGCTACCGCTTCGCCCATGAGGAGCTCGCCGACTGGATCCAGGGCGCGCATCTCGACGTCGACGCCGCGCTCCACTCGCTTGTCCACCGCCGTGAGCAGC
Source organism: Streptomyces kurssanovii (assembly GCF_040677245.1). NCBI lineage: Bacteria > Bacillati > Actinomycetota > Actinomycetes > Kitasatosporales > Streptomycetaceae > Streptomyces > Streptomyces kurssanovii. The sequence continues at coordinate 43,236 of NZ_JBFAQK010000060.1, read as the reverse complement.
ACGGGCCGGGGGAGGACGGCCCGCCGCCCGTGCCCCGCCATCGCATCGGTCCCGTCTCCGAGGCCCTGCTGCGTCTCGGCCGCGAGCGCGGAGCACACCGACTGGCCCACCGGCTCGCCGGACTGGCCGAGGTGGCCCAGGACGACGCCCACGGCCGGCGGGACCCGGACGCTCGCTGGTGGGCCGTCAGGCTGCTGCACGAGGTGCTCGGCCGGGTGCCGGACGCCGAGCCGTGTCTCGCCGTCCTGCAACGGCTCGCGGAACGGCCGGGCGACGACTTCGGGCCCGCGTTCTGGGCGGGTCTGAGGCTCGCGGACCCGGCGAGGTTCGACCTCCTGCGGCGGCTCGTACCCGGCGACCCTTCCCCGCCGAGCGGCACCACACCCCACTTCCTGGAGCTCGCCGACGCGCGGCTGGCCGCCGCCCCCGCTGCCGTCCAGCCGCTGCTGTGCCGGTGGTTCGACGACGACACGCCCCTCACCGCGGGACCCGGCGCCACGGTGCGCCCCACGGTCGGCGCGGCCGCGCAGGCGCTGCTCTACGCCCGCCGGGACCTCGCGGCCGACGACCTGGCCGAAGCCCTGGCGGACACCTCCCATCCCCGCGCCGCCGAACTTCTCCGTGCGCTCGCGGAGGACGAACCGTCCGCGATGTGCCGGGCCGTGGACCGCTGGGCCCGTGACCCGCGCCCCGGGCGACGGGCCGCCGCCGCCCACTTCGGGCCGCTCATCGCGGCCGCGGCCATGAGCGACACCGACCGGGAACTGCTGCGACGGGCCGCCCGCGCCCTGCTCGCCGGCACCCGGGGCGCGCACGGACCCGCGCTCACGCTGCTGGTCCGCGACCCACTGAGCCGGGAGAGGCACCTGCCGCGGGCACTCGAGCTGTTCGCCGCCGGCGACCCCTGTCTGCCCGTCGACGCCCTCGCCGACGCGCTGACCACCCATCCCGGCCCGGTGCTCGCCGCGTTCAGGAGCCGGCTGCTGAGGCCGGGCACCTCCGCCCGAGCGGGAGAGACACTCGCCGCGCTCGCCGATGCCGCCACCTCCGCCGTGGCCCGCCGGGCGGCCGCCCTGGTCTGCGAGTACGTCGACCACCGCCCGGACGGCGCGGTGCACGCCGCCGCGTACCTCCACCACCGCCTCGAGCACGGACCGGACGGCCGGGACGTGCTGTTCCCGCTCGTCACCCACCTCGTGCGCGGCCGCCCCGCCCGGGTGCGCGGCGCCCTCGCTCCCGTGCTCGCGGCGGGCGGGGCTCCCGCATCCCGCCCCCTGCGCGCCGAGCTGCTGGAGGTCCTGTTGCGGTACGAGCAGTACGAGGCCCGTGACCTCACCGTCCTCGACGACCTGCTGTGCGCCGCCGCGCACGGCTGCGGGACCCGCGAGGAACAACGGACCCGGTCGCTGGTCCACCGGACGGGCCTGCTGCTCGTCCGCACCCCCAAAGGCGCGGCGTGCTTCGACCGGAGGCTCACCGAGCTGGCCCGTGAAGTGCCCGGCTTCGCCGTGCTCATGGCACGCTGGCCGGTCGCGGATCCGAAGCAATGGGCCGCGGTGGAGGCATGCCGGGCCCTCGGGATACGGGGGAGCCCGGTGCCGATGCCGACCCGGGCCGCCGGGCATGGCAGTCTTAGACCTGCGTAATCGGCAATCACGTACACAGGTTCGGGCGAGGAGCGGTCACAGTGCAGCGCTGGCGTGGCTTGGAGGACATCCCCCAGGACTGGGGACGCAGCGTCGTCACCATCGGCTCCTACGACGGCGTGCACCGTGGGCACCAGCTGATCATCGGACGTGCGGTCCAGCGGGCGCGCGAGCTGGGCGTGCCGTCCGTCGTGGTGACCTTCGACCCGCACCCCAGCGAGGTCGTCCGCCCGGGCAGTCACCCGCCGCTGCTCGCGCCGCACCACCGCCGTGCGGACCTGATGGCCGAGCTCGGCGTGGACGCGGTGCTCGTCCTGCCTTTCACCGCCGAGTTCTCCAAGCTCTCACCGGCCGACTTCATCGTGAAGGTGCTGGTCGACAAGCTGCACGCACGGGCGGTCATCGAGGGCCCCAACTTCCGCTTCGGTCACCGGGCGGCCGGCAATGTCTCCTTCCTCGCGGAGATGGGCCGGACGTACGACTACGAGGTCGAGGTCGTCGACCTGTACGTGCGGGGCGAGGCGGGCGGCGGTGAGCCGTTCTCGTCGACGCTCACCCGCCGGCTGATCGCCGAGGGCGACGTCGAGGGGGCCTCCGAGATCCTCGGCCGCCCGCACCGCGTCGAGGGCATCGTCGTGCGCGGCGCCCAGCGCGGGCGCGAGCTGGGCTTCCCGACGGCCAATGTCGAAACCCTGCCGCACACCGCGATCCCGGCCGACGGCGTGTACGCGGGCTGGCTGACGGCCGCCGGCGAGCGGATGCCGGCGGCGATCTCCGTGGGCACGAACCCCCAGTTCGACGGCACGGAGCGGACCGTGGAGGCGTACGCGATCGACCGGGTGGGACTCGAGCTGTACGGGCTGCACGTGACGGTGGACTTCCTGGCGTACGTGCGCGGCCAGGAGAAGTTCGACACCATCGACTCGCTGCTCGTGGCGATGGCGGACGACGTGAAGAAGTGCCGCGAGCTCACAGCGTCGTACGACGCCGGTCACTGACCCGCCGCAAGGCCGGGCGGCCTCGGGGCCGACCGGGGCGAGGCGCCCCCGGCCGCCCCACCAAGGAGCCTCAGTCCGCCTTCGTCGCCCAGTGACACGCCACCTGAGGTCCCGGCGCGTTCGGCAGGACCGGCAGCTCCCGCGAGCGGCACAGGTCGGCCACGCCGGCACGGGCCGCTTCGCCCGACGCCAGGATCTGGCAGCGGGCGTGGAAGCGGCAGCCCTCCGGGACACGGGACGGGTCCGGCGGTTCGCCGGTGAGCACCACCGGCGCGGACTCCGACTCCGGCAGCACCGACAACAGAGCCTGTGTGTAGGGATGCCGAGGTGACGTCAGCACGTCCTCCACGGGACCGGACTCGACGATCCGCCCGAGGTACATCACCGCCACCCGGTCCGCGATGTTCCAGGCGAGGCCCAGGTCGTGGGTCACGACCAGCGCGGAGAGCCCCAGTTCGTCCCGCAGCCGCAGCAGGAGCGCCAGGATCTCGCCGCGTACGGAGGCGTCGAGGGAGGCCACCGGTTCGTCGGCCACGATGAGTTCTGGCTCCAGCACCAGGGCACCCGCGATGACGACGCGCTGCCGCTGGCCGCCCGACAGTTCGTGCGGATAGCGGAGGAAGAAGCGCTCCGGCGGGCGCAGTCCGGCCCGGGACAGCGCCTGGGCGACCGCCGCGCGCTCGTCGCCCGCGTAGCCGTGGATCCGCAGGCCCTCCGCCACGGCGTCGTACACGGTGTGCCGGGGGTTGAGCGATCCGCTCGGGTCCTGGAGCACCAGTTGCACCCGCTTGCGGTACGCCTTCAGGGCGCGCGAGGCGTATCCGAGCGGCTCCCCGCCGAAGGTGACGCGCCCGGAGGTGGGCGGCACCAGGCCGAGGAGCGAACGCGCGAGCGTGGTCTTGCCGCAGCCGGACTCGCCGACCAGGGCGACGATCTCGCCCGCGCCGATGTCGAGGTCGACGCCGTCGACGGCCCGGGCGGAGGGCCCGCCGCGACGGCCGGGGAAGGCGACGTGGAGTCCGGTGGCGGAGAGCAGGGAAGAGGTGGTGGTCATGACGTGCTCCTGTGTCACTGCTGCTTCTCCGTCCCCACCAGCAGGCACGCCGCCCGGTGTCCCTCACCCGCCGTGACCAGTTCCTGGTCCTGCTCGGCACACGAGTCGAGCGCGACGGGGCAGCGCGGGTGGAACGTACAGCCGCCGGGAAGCGACGACGGGTCGGGCGGGTCGCCCGGCAGCCCGCGTGGGGCCCGGCGGGAGGCGGGGTCGCCGATGCGCGGGAAGGCGGCGGACAGGGCCCGCCCGTACGGATGCTCCGCCGTGCCGTACACGGCGCGGGCGGGACCCTCCTCCACGACCCGGCCCGCGTACATCACGGCGAGACGGTCGCAGGTGTCGGCGAGGACGCCCAGGTCGTGGCTGATCATCAGCAGACTGATGTCCTTCTCGGCGACCAGCTGCTCGATCAGCCGCAGGATCTGCGCCTGGATCATCACGTCGAGCGCGGTCGTCGGCTCGTCGGCGACGATCAGCTGCGGATCGCACGCCAGAGCCATCGCGATCATCACACGCTGGCGCTGCCCGCCGGACAGCTCGTGCGGGTACGCGTCAGCCCGGGCGGCCGGCAGCCCGACGTGCTGGAGCAGTTCACCGACACGGCGTTTCGCCTCGGCCGGTGTCGACCTCCGGTGCAGCATGATCGGCTCGGCGATCTGGTCGCCGACACGGTGCACGGCGTTCAGGGAGTGCATCGCGCCCTGGAAGACGATCGACGCGCCCGCCCACCGCACCGCCCGCAGCCGGCCCCACTTCATCGTGAGGACGTCCTCGCCGTCGAGCATGATCTCGCCGGTCAGCCGGGCGGAGACCGGCAGGAGCCGCAGCAGGGCGAGTGCCAGCGTCGACTTGCCGCAGCCCGACTCGCCCGCGACACCGAGCTTCTGCCCGGCGGCGAGGGACAGGTCGACACCGCGTACGGCGGGCACCGCGCGCTTCCCCGAGCCGTAGGTCACATGGAGGTTCCTGACCTCGAGCACACTCAACGCGCCACTCCCAGCTTCGGGTTGAGTACGGACTCGATCGCGCGCCCGCACAGGGTGAAGGCGAGCGCCACGAGTGCGATGGCGATTCCGGGCGGGGCGAGATACCACCAGTGCCCCGAGGAGACGGCGCCGGCCTCACGCGCGTCCTGGAGCATTCCGCCCCAGGAGACGACGGTCGGGTCACCGAGGCCGAGGAACGCGAGCGTCGCCTCGGTGAGGATGGCGCTGGAGATGCCCAATGTCGTCTGGGCGAGGACCAGCGGCATCACGTTGGGCAGGACATGCCGGTTCATGATGTGCCCGTGGCCGCCGCCGAGCGCCTTGGCACGTTCGATGTAGGGGCGGGACTCCACGGCGATGGTCTGCGCCCGGACGAGCCGCGCCGTGGTGGGCCAGCTGGTGATGCCGATGGCGATGATGACCGTCCACACGTTGCGGGACATCACGGTCGCGAGCACGATCGCCAGCACCAGTGCCGGCATGACGAGGAACCAGTCCGTGATCCGCATCAGCACGGTGGAGAACCAGCCGCCGTAGTGTCCGGCGATGATGCCGACCAGTGTGCCGATGGCGACCGACAGCGCGGCGGCCAGCAGACCCACGGTCAGCGAGATCCGCGCGCCCCATACCAGCAGTCCCAGCAGCGAGCGGCCGAACTGGTCGGTGCCGAGCGGGAATTCACCGCTCGGCTTCTCCATCGCCGTGCCCGGCGCGTTGGTGACGCTCTGGACGTCACCGCCGACGAGCAGCGGCGCGGCCAGCGCGGTCAGCGCGATGAGCGCCAGCGCGGCGAGGCCGAAGAGCCCCGCCCGGTGGCCGCGGTACGCACTCCAGAAGCGGGCCACGGAGTGCCGGCGGCGCGCCCACGTCAGGGACCTCGCGGTCGGGGCGTTCTTGCCGGCCGGGTCGGCCGGGGCGGCGGGAGCGGTCTTGGTCGGCGGCGTCGGTGTCGTCGTCATCGGCCCACCCGGGGATCGAGCAGCGGATACAGAAGGTCGGCGAGGAGGTTCATCACGATCATCGCGCCGGCGAAGACGACGAACAGTCCCTGGACGAGCGGCAGGTCGGGCACGCTGAGCGCCTGGTAGAACAGCCCGCCGAGCCCGGGCCAGGAGAACACCGTCTCGACCAGGATCGAACCGGCGGCCACATGGCCCAGGTTGATGAACACCATGGTGACGGTCGGCAGCAGCGCGTTCGGGACGGCGTGCCTGCGCCGTACGACATCGTCACGCAGGCCCTTGGCCCGTGCCGTCGTCAGGTAGTCGCTGCCCATCTCGTCGAGCAGCGACGACCGCATCACCAGCAGTGTCTGCGCGTATCCGACGGCGACCAGTGTGAGGACCGGCAGCACCATGTGATGGGCCACGTCGACCACGTACGCGAAGCCGCTCTCGGTGCCCGACTCCATGCCTCCGGTCGGGAACATCCCCGGGATCGGGCCGATCCCCACCGAGAAGGTGATGATCAGCAGCAGCCCGAGCCAGAATCCCGGCACCGACCACAGGGTGAGCGCCACGCCCGTGTTGAGCCTGTCGCCGAGGCTGCCGTGCCGCCAGGCGGATCGCGTGCCCAGCCACAGCCCGATCGCCGAGTAGATGACGACCGCCACACCCGTGAGCAGCAGCGTCGCCGGCACCTTCTGGAGAATCAGCTCTCCCACGGGCGCACGGAACTGGTACGACATCCCGAGGTCGCCGCTCAGCGCGCCGGCGCAGTAGTCCGTGAACTGCTGCCACATCGGCTTGTCGAGACCGAACTGCCGTCTCAGCGTGGCCATCTGCTCCGCCGACGTCGGCATGCCATGGGTCATGGCCTTCACCGGGTCGCCGGGGATGATCCGGAACAGGAAGAAGCTGGTGACGAGCACGGCGAGCAGCGAGACCGCCGCTCCGCCGATCTTGCCCGACACATAGAGCAGATAGGCGCGTACGTTGCCGCGCGCGGCGCGGGCCTCGGAGGCCCGCGCCACAGCGGTCGTGCCGGTGGTGCTTGTGGTGCTCATCGACTATTCACGGTCTTCCGCGGTGGAACGGCGACGCATCGCGACGAACAGCCCGAGAGCGGCGGCGAGGACGACGACCGCGCCGATGCCGATCGCCACACCCGCGGAGGAGCCGCTGTCCGAAGCACTCTCGGCCGCGGCCGGCTCCGCCGACCACCAGCTCCAGTAGCCGTCCTGGCCGTAGATGTTGCCGGCCGCCTCCGGCATCGTCGTGATGGACTTGATGTGGTCCGTACGGTACGCCTCGACGGCGTTCGGGTACGCGAGGATGTTCATGTAGCCCGTGTCGTACAGCCGCGACTGCATCTGCTTGACCAGGTCGGCGCGCTTGGCCGCGTCGTACTCGACGGCCTGCTTGGCGTAGAGGTCGTCGAACTGCTTGTCGCAGATGAAGTTGTCCGTCGCGCCGGTGTCCTTGGGCGTGGCGGGCAGTGCCGCGCAGGTGTGGATCGACAGGACGAAGTCCGGGTCGGGGTTGACGGACCAGCCGTCGAAGGCCAGGTCGTAGTCCCCCGCGAGCCACGGGTCGGAGACGTTGTCGAGGCACTCCACCTTCAGCCCGATGCCGAGCTCGCCCCACCACTCCTGGAGGTACTTGCCGATGGCCTTGTCGTTCGGGTCCGTGGCGTGGCAGAGGATCCGGAAGCCGAGCGGCTTGCCGTCCTTGTCCAGGCGCTTGCCGTCGGCGTTCTTCTTGTATCCGGCCTGGTCCAGGAGCTGGGCCGCCTTGGCCGGGTCGTAAGCGATCTTCTGGCTCGCCTCCGGCTTCCAGAAGTACGACTCGAAGCGGGGCGGGATGTAGCCCTCGCCCTCCACGGCGTGGCCCTGGAAGACCTTGTCGACGATGGTGGCGCGGTCGGTGGCGTGGAACAGCGCCTTGCGCACGGCCGGGTCGAGCAGCGCCTTGTGACCGTTGCCGAACTTCTTGCCATCCTTGGACTGCGCGCCCGGGTTCGTGGCGAGCGCGAAGAAGCGACGGCCGGGAGCGTCGTTGACCTTGATGTTATCGGCGCTCTTCAGCGCAGCGGCCTGGGCCGGGGTCAGGCCCTGGACGAACGACACCTCACCCTTCTGCAGGGCCGCGACGGCCGCGTCACCGTCCTTGTAGTACTTGAAGACCAGCTCGTCGAACTTGGGCGCGCCGCGCCAGAAGTCCTTGTTCGGCTTCAGCTTCAGATACTGGTCGACCTTGAAGTCCGTGATGACGAACGGGCCGTTGCCGACGATCGGGAACTGCTTGTCGTTGTTGAACTTGGAGAAGTCGTCGACCTTCTCCCACACATGCTTCGGGACGATCGGCACATCGAGCGCCGTCATCGTCGCCTGAGGCTTCTTCAGCTCTATGACGAGCGTCTTCGGGTCCGGAGCCGTGACCTTCTTGAAGTTGGAGGTGAAGCTGCCGTTGGCGGTGGCGGCGTTCTCGTCCGTCATCATCTTGTTGAACGTCCAGGCCGCGTCCTCCGCGGTGGCCTGCTTGCCGTCCGACCACTTGGAGTCGTCGCGGATGGTGTACGTCCACGTCAGCTTGTCGGGGGACGACTCCCACGCGGTGGCGAGTCCCGGGACGGTGTGGCCGTCCTTGACGTCGTAGTTCGTCAGGTAGTCGTAGGCCAGGCGGTGGATGGAGGTGCTGACCAGGCGCTGCGCCAGGAACGGGCTCAGCGAGTCGATGCTCTGCGACACCGCCACGGTGAGGACCTGCTTGCCGTCGTCGGCGGCCGCGGCCCGCGCCTGCGACTGCGCGACCGGACGGTCCTGCGGCCGGGCCTGTGCCTGGGGGGCCACGGCCCCCGCCGTCACCAGTGCCGTGGCCGCGGCGCCAGTGGCCAGGACCAATCGGAAGCGGGGGCGTTGCCGGGTTCTCTTGGATGAAGCCGTTGTGACCATGGACAGTGACCTCGCGTCATTACTCGCACGGAGAGGGCGGGTTGGTGATCTCTGGTTCGCCGGTTGGTGAAGCGAAGGTTTATCAGGGTGGTCATGCCGCGTCAACGGCCGCTCAAACCCCGTGTGGGCTGCGGGAATGCGACGAGGGCCCGCACCGGGGAGTCGGTGCGGGCCCTCATTGGTCAAGACCTCTGTCGCGTTACTGCTGAGGGGCTGGCGGCGCCTGCGGAGGCTGCTGCTGCGGCCATCCGGCGGGCGGGAACCGGCCGGGTGGAACGTGTCCTTGCGGATCGGTCACGGCGCCTGCGGGAGGCGTCGGACCGGCGGGGTTCGCCGGCGCCGTGGCCTGCTGCGGATGAGTTTGCTGCGGGTGCGGCGGCTGCTGGTGCGGCTGCGGCTGGGCGGGATGCGGCTGCTGCCAGCTCTGCGGCGGGTGCTGTCCCTGCTGCGGCGCGCCGTAGGGCGGCTGGGGCTGCTGCTGCGGGTGCTGAGGCTGCTGGTGCTGCGGCGGGTACGGCTGGCCGGGCACCGGTCCGCCGGGGGCGGGCTGGTGGCCCTGTGGGTGCTGCGGGTGAGGCTGCTGGGGCTGGCCGTGAGGCTGGCCCTGGGGGTGTCCCTGCCACTGTCCCTGGCCGTGGCCCGGCATCGGCGGGGCGGCCTGGGGCGGCGGGTTGCCGTCCGCCGTCCAGAGCCCCTGCTGCTGCTGGGCCCGCACGAAGTCCTCGGCGATCAGCGCCGACAGATTGAAGTACGCCTCGCGGGTCTTGGGCCGCATCATGTCGAGATCGACCTCGGCGCCCGCCGCCAGGTGCTCGTCGAACGGCACCACGACCACGCCGCGGCAGCGGGTCTGGAAGTGCTGCACGATGTCGTCCACCTTGATCATCTTGCCGGTCTCGCGGACCCCGGAGATGACCGTGATGGAACGCTGCACCAACTCGGCGTACCCGTGGGCGGACAGCCAGTCGAGCGTCGTCGACGCGCTGCTCGCACCGTCGACGGACGGCGTCGAGATGATGATCAGCTGGTCGGCCAGGTCCAGCACGCCGCGCATCGCGCTGTAGAGCAGGCCGGTGCCCGAGTCGGTGAGGATGATCGGGTACTGCTTGCCCAGCACGTCGATCGCGCGCCGGTAGTCCTCGTCGTTGAACGTCGTCGAGACGGCCGGGTCCACGTCGTTGGCGATGATCTCCAGACCGGAGGGCGCCTGAGAGGTGAACCGGCGGATGTCCATGTACGAGTTGAGGTACGGGATCGCCTGGACCAGGTCCCGGATCGTCGCCCCGGTCTCCCGGCGCACCCGGCGGCCGAGCGTACCGGCGTCCGGGTTGGCGTCGATCGCGAGGATCTTGTCCTGCCGCTCCGTGGCGAGGGTCGAGCCGAGCGCGGTGGTGGTCGTGGTCTTGCCGACACCGCCCTTGAGCGAGATCACCGCGATCCGGTAGCAGGACAGCACCGGCGTGCGGATCAGCTCCAGCTTGCGCTGCCGCTCGGCCTCCTCCTTCTTGCCGCCGAGCTTGAAGCGCGTGGCACTGGAGGGGTTACGGCTCGACTTGGGCTTCTGCTTGTTGTTGCGCAGCAGCCGGTCGGAGGAGAGCTCGACGGCCGCCGTGTATCCGAGCGGAGCTCCCGGTACGGAACGCTCACGCTGGTCGTGCGTGACCGGCGTGGGCCAGGCGCCACCCGTACGCGGGTCGACGGCCGGACCGGACGGCTGGGGAACGGCGTAGGCCCCGCCGGGCTGGGGCGCCGCCTGCGGAGGCGCGGCGTGAGGCGCCTGGCCCTGAGGGGGCTGGTGGCCCTGCGGCTGCTGACCCTGGTTCTGCGGCGGTACGGGGGCACCCGGCTGCACCGGCTGCTGTCCGGGCTGCTGCTGCCCCGGGTGGCCCGGCTGCTGCGCCGGCTGACCGGGCTGCTGACCCGGCTGGGGGAAGCCGTAACCGCCCTGTGGCGCGGCGGCATTGGGCACAGGAGCGCCGGGGTGTCCCGGCCCGCCCTGTTGCGGGAAGCCGTACCCGCCCTGCGGCGCGGGCGCCGGCTGACCCGGTGCCGCGGGCCCGGCCTGCTGCGGGAAGCCGTAGCCGCCGCCCTGGGGCGCGGTGGGGGGCTGTCCCGGGGCGCCCTGCTGCGGGAAGCCGTACGCGGGGGCCGGCGCGGGCTGCCCCGGTGCGGCGGGCCCGGTCTGCTGCGGGAAGCCGTAACCGCCTTGCGGCGCGGGGACCGCGGGCCCGCCGGGCTGCCCCTGCTGCGGCGGCTGCTGTGCCGGTTGCGGGAAGCCGTAGCCGGGGGCCTGGGCGGGCACCTGGGCGGCCGGGTCCGCGGCCGGTGCGGGCACGGTCCACTGCGGCGCGGCCGTCGGCGCCGCCGGCTGGAACTCGGGCGGCAGGGGCGGCAGTCCACCGCTCTGCGGCGGCGCCGCGGGAGCGGGGGCCCACGGCGCGGCTCCGGCAGGAGCGTCCTGCGGCTCGGCAGGGGCGGGCGCGGCGTCCTGGGGGGCGGCGGGCGCGGGAGTGGCGTCGGAGGGCTCGTCGTCGGCGTGCGGACCGGAGTCCGTGACGGCGGCGGCCTCGCCACCGTCCGTGTCGTCGCCTTCGTCGCCCGTGCTGCTCGCATGACCGCTCGGGGCGTCGGCGGACGACGCGTCGTCGGCCACGGGCTCGTCGGAGGCGTCGCTGTCCGCTCCGTCGGCACGTCGGGGGTCGTCCGAGGCGTCCGCAACGGATGCGTCGGCGACCACCGGCCCGGGCACGGCGCCCTCGGCCTCTGCTCCCGGCCCGGTCTCCGTCTCCGCCGGGGCCTCGGATTCCGCAGCCGGTTCCGTCTCCGCGTCCGGCTGCGGGCCGTCGGCGGCCTCGGCGTCCGTCCTGCCGGCCTCCGCGGCGGCCAGCTCGGCCATCTCGCGCTTGAGGGCGGCGGGGGAGAAGCGCATGGTGGCGCCGCTCTCCACGTCCCCGTCACCGAAGGACTGCCACGACAACTCCGGTGCCTGCGGCGTCGCGGGATCCTGCGCGGGCTCCTCGGCCGGGGCGGGCGCCTGCTCGGCCTCAGGAGCGGGCGCGGGAGCGGCGTCAGGCACGGGCACAGGAGTGGGCGCGGGAACAGCCGGAGGCGCGACGGGCGCCGGCTCCTGCGGGGTGGATTCCTGCTGCTGGGCGGGCGTGGGGGCGGGCGGCGTCTGCGACCAGTTCGGTTCGAACCCGCTGCCCGTGGGCAGTCCCGGCACCGCGACCGGCGCGCCCTGCGGCGGGGGCGGCGGAGGCGTCTGTGCCCCGGTGCCGCCCGCAGTGTCACCCGACGCGTTCTGTGTGTACCAGGCAGGCGGGGTGTAGTCGATGGTGAACTCACCCGTCAGCTCGGCGGGCTCCGCGTCGGACTCGTCGACGGGAATGTTCCAGCCCCCGTGGATGTCGTCCCGATCGCCGTTCACTTTGCCTCCTGGTGTGGTCGAGCACCCTTGTGCCGTCGTGGGTGGGGGCCACCGCCTTCTTCGGATCGGCCCGGCTCTCCCCCTGGGACGCTGTCGGCACACCCGTAGGTTCTTGTGCCGCGCCCCGACCCACCCTAATCGCCAACAACGCCACTCCGGCAGGCCCGTCAGGCCGTCGGCCACTGTCCAGTGCGTCACGCCCTGGCCACAGGTGACCCTGCTGCATCAGAGCGTGAGAAATCCGGCAGATCAAACCGGGACAACCCCGAACGGAACCGCCCGCACGGTCCATTCACCGGGCGCTGCCCAACAATCCGGTCTCGGCATCGGTGGCCCGTACCGCTGCGTTCTCGGCCGGGCATCAGGGAGGCCGGGGCGGGAGCCTGAGCTCCTGACCTCCGGCCTCGCCGACGCGGGACGTTACGCGGCCCGATCGTCAGCGCAGATCGAACTCGCCGTCGCGGGCGCCCATGACGAAAGCGCGCCACTCGGCTTCCGTGTAACGCAGGACCGTGTCGTGGTCCAGGGACGATCGCATCGCGACGGCACCGCCGGGAAGATGGGCGATCTCCACGCGCTCCTCGTCCGGGCTCGTGCCGGGGGCGCCGTGCCACTCGGCTCCGGAGATGTCGAGGGCGTACAGCTCGTCCTTCTCCTGCTGGCTCCCCATGGTTCAACTTCCTTTCGGTATCAGCCGAGATGAACGCGCCCCTACGCCGAAGGGGCGGCGGACAGCGGAGTGCCTCACGCCTTCGCCTACGGCATCCTAGGTCAGCTCGGCCACCGAGGTGGGCGTCCATCGGACTGTCCACCTGGGAGGGTGACACCGGAGAAAGCGGCCCGTCCGGCGCCCGGCTGTCAGTCCATCCGGCGGGCAACCCCGAGGAGGCCGGTCTCCGCGTCCGTACCGCTTGTCAGCACCCACTGGCGTTCACGACCGGAGCACCACAGGGTCACACCGTCCGCGAGAGTCGGCAGGGCGTCGCTCTCGCCCTTGGTCAGACCCAGGATCCGTCCGATCTGTGCGGCTTCCTGCGGTGAGACCCGCTGGATGCCCACCATGGTCGAGTCCCGCAGGAGCCGGGGGGCCACCGGGCTCAGGTAGGGCAGCAGCGTCAGTACGGACTGCCACGGTGACGAGACGACGCGACCGCGCGGGGGCCGCATGCCACAGTCCCGCACCACGACCACGGGGCTTCCCACCGTCGCACCCATCGGCGGGACGCGGCCCACGTCGTGGAGCGTGATGCACTGCAGGCCGGCACCCGCCGCCTGCGCCAGAGTGGTCCACTCCTGGGGGCGGCCCGTTTCCACGGCCACCCGGGCGCCCGTGCCCGCCGCGCGCAGTGCCAGCACCTGCGCAGTCCACAGACCGCCGATCAGAAGCACCTCGTACGGAGTCGAACGGTGGAAGCCCACGATCTGCGGGCGGCCCTCCGCGTCGTCACCGATCACGACGCCGTCGTCGCCGACCGGCAGAGAGAGGGCCCCGAGGTGATCAGCGACCATCGTGTGTCCGGCGTGACGCGGGCCGAGAACGCCCCGCAGGCCTCGCTTCGTTGTGGACCGGGCCATCAGCGGGCACCTCCCAGCGGCATCGTGGCCAGCACACCGGGCAGCTGTTCCCGGTCGAGGCGTACCAGGCCGACCTTCGCGGAACGTGCCGCCTGCTCCAGTGCCCGCCGGACGCCGACCAGTTCGGTGTCGGAGCCCCCGGTGACACGTACGTGCCCGCCCACGTCGATGGTCCCCTGCCGTGCGCCACGGCGCACCGTGAGACTGAAGGTCGTCGCGTAGGCCGGAGCCGCGGTGAGCAGCGACACCAGCTTCGGCAGCGGCGTCGCGCCACGGCCCAGGACCGGCCAGCGGCCCACCGCGTAGGTGGTGTGCCACCGGTCGTCGCACCGCCAGACACGTGCCGTCTCCGCTGTACGCCGCTGCGGTGCCGCGTCCGGACCGCCGGGACGGGTCGCCAGCCGGGGGCTCGCGCATGCGGCAGTAGCCATGGTGGAGTTCAGCTCCTCCTGGTCAAGTACCACTGCCTGGAAGCCGGCACCGGTGATACGGCTCGCCACGTGGTCCGCCATGCGAACCAGGCATCGCTGGGCGCCTGCGACGCCGCCGCCACGTGCCTCGATCGCCTCCCGGCAGAGTTCCGGATCGAGTTTGACCGCCACCCACGTCATCCGCAGTGCGGGTGCGCCGGTCCGCTCCTGAAGCGGGGCGTAGGAGAGCCGGGCCACCGACTGCTGCGGCAGATGCGGCGCGGGGGCCGAACGCACCTGCTGGACCAACTGCGCCGACTCCAGGGCGATGTCGTCCACTTCGAGAGCGTCACCGAGCAGGGACAGGGGCAGCGCGCGGGCTCCGGCGGCCGGGCGCAGCGCCGCCCCGCTCGCCTCCACCCGCACCACCGCGGTCAGGAACGTGCCGTCACCGAGCATGCCGACGGTGCGGCGCTCGCGGTCGACGTAGGGGAACGGCCGGATCCCCGGCACCCCTTCCACGACGGGGGCGAGCGAGACGTCCACATCCGCCGCGGAAGGGGCAGAGGCCCGCTTGCGGGAACGCAGGGCCACAACCGTGGCGAGCCAGTCCGGCAGGGCATGACCGCGGCGGCGGATCACTGCCAGCAGTACCAGCACGGACGCCACGGAGCAGGTCGGGATCAGCCAGAGACCACCGAGCGCGAAACCCACGGCCGCCATCGCCAGCCCCGCCTCGACGAGCACCAACTGCCGCAGTTCGACAGGTCCCACACGGCTGGTGCGGGAAAGGGGACGGAGGGTGGTCGTCGCCGGGACGGCCTGCGGCGCAGCGGTGGAAGGCGCGCCATTGCGGCGTTGCCGTCGGGAATTGCCGGAGGCTCGAGCGGGAGTCCGCCCACTTCGCGTGCGAGTCGCGGTACTCATCGCCGCGTTGCCCCCTCGTGTCCGTAATTACCAGAATCCAATGGACGTTGACCGGGCGATCACCCTACCTGAGCAGTGGGGCGCAAGCGCCAGCAGGCATAGTAGGGGGCGGTTACGACGGCAGGGCCCTCTCGATGATGTGGGAACCTGGTCGCCCAGCGGGGAGAGGGACAGCGGACAGATGGCATCACGACGGGACGAACTCAACGCCTACACCTTCGCGAAGCGAAGGCTCGTTGCGCAGTTCCTCCAGCCGAATGCGACAGGATCCGAGGAGGGAGCTCCGCGTCCTCTCCGCGCGGTCTTTCCGGGCGCCATCGTCGGTGTGGTGATTCTGGCCATTTTCGGGGCGTGGGGAATGTTCAAGCCCGTCGCGCCCAAGAACTGGAACGCTCCCGGCGAGAACGTCATCATCGCCAGCAAATCGACCACCCGCTACGTGGTGTTGAAGACGGACGGCAAGACACAGCTCCACCCGGTGCTGAACATGTCCTCCGCCCGGCTTCTGCTCAACCCTGACAAGGGCAAGGTCATCAACGTCGACGAGTCGGTCCTCGACAGCGGCAAGATCCCGCACGGAGCCACCCTGGGCATTCCTTACGCGCCCGACCGGCTCCCGGACGCGAAGCAGGCAGGGGCCGCCAAACGATGGGCGGTGTGCGAGAGGCCGGGCGAGGGCGGCCGGGCCATCCAGAAGGCGGCGTTCGTCTTCGCCGAGCGCGAGCAGAACAGGACCGAGGGGACCAACCGCCTCACCGGCGGCGAGCTCATCTACGCAGAAGGCCCGGACAAGGTCCGGTATGTGATCGATGCCGCCGGCACGGCCTACCCGGTAGCGGACGACGAACTGCTCCTGCGTCAGCTGGTCGGCCAGGGCAGGGTGCCCCAGCGGGTGTCCACGGCGTGGCTGGACACCCTGCACAAGGGCGATGAGATCGCCTTCCCGAAGATCCCCGGAGTACCCGGCGAGGCCGCCGGTGTCCCGGGGGACCTGGCCCCCGACGCGAACAGGGTGGGTATGGTCCTCACCGCCACCGACGGCACCAGGGACCAGCAGTACGTGGTGCTGCCCGGCCGGGTCGCCCCCGTCTCCGACCTGATCGCCAAGCTCCTGCTCAACAGCAAGGACCTCATCGGCCTCGGACAGGCCGGCAAGGTGAAGTCGGTGAGCGCCGGCGCCTTCCAGCCCGGTCAGGCCTTCGGGCAGGACAAGAAGTGGCCGCAACCCGCCCCGGAAGCCGTGAACTCGGCGAGCACTGCGGACGGCAGCCGTAACACCGTGTGCAACGTCCTGCGCAAGGTGGACGAGGACAACGGCACCACGACCCTCAGCACCTGGGCCGGGACCTCGTTCCCGGCGACTCTCCCGACGGGCGCGAGCAGTGCCTACGTCACCCCCGGATCGGGCCAGCTCTTCCGGCAGTTCACGGGGTCCACGACCAGCTCCGGCTTCCTCTTCCTCGTCACCGACACAGGGCTGCGCTACGCCATGCAGTCCAACGGCGACACCGTGGCCGACGACTCCGGCATCGGTTCCTCCGGTTCCGAGGAGGAGAAGCAGAAGCGCCTCCAGGAGGCGCAGCAGGCCCAGAGCCGACTCGGCTACAAGGACGTGCAGCCGCTGCCCGTGCCCGCCGCCTGGTCGTCCTTCCTGCCGACCGGCCCCCGATTGTCGACCGGCGCCGCCCGCCAGCCGCAGGGCTCGTGAGGACGGGGCCGACGTGACATCCATCAAAAGGCGCCTGCTCGCGTCCGCGGCCGCCACGGCGGTCGCCCTCATCGGTCTGCCGACGACCCCGGCCGTCGCCGACTCACCGGGCCAGTGCACCTACCCGAACAAGAAGTACGAAGGCCGGCCCTGGGCCCTGCAGCGGGTCCTTCTCGACGAACTGTGGAAGCAGTCCACGGGCAAGGGCGTCCGGGTCGCCGTCATCGACACGGGCGTCGACACGAGGCACCCGCAGCTCCGTCCCGCCGTCGACGCCGGGAGCGGCAAGAACCTGTTGCCCAAGAAGCTGAAGGACGCGAACGGCAACGAGATCGAGCGCGGCAAGGAGAACGGCACCACCGACGTCGTCGGCCACGGCACCAAGGTCGCCGGCATCATCGCCGCCCGGCCCGGGAAGGGAACCGGCTTCGTGGGCCTGGCCCCCGACGCCACGATCATCCCGATCCAGCAGAACGACGCCGACGGGCACGGGACGGCGAAGACGCTCGCCGAGGCCATCGACTACGCGGTGGACCAGAAGGCGGGTGTCATCAACATCTCCCAGGACACCGCGAACGCCGTCGAGCCGACCCCCCTGCTCAAGCAGGCCGTCGACCGGGCCCTCGCCGAAGAGGTGGTGATCGTGGCCTCGGCGGGCAACGACGGTCTCGGTGGCAACGTCAAGAAGACCTATCCGGCGTCGTACGACGGCGTGCTCGCCGTCGCCTCGTCCGACCGCAACAACGAACGAGCCGCCTTCTCCCAGTCGGGCGACTTCGTCGGCATCGCCGCCCCGGGTGTGGACATCATCACAACCGTGCCGGGCGGCGGTCACTGCGCCGACAACGGCACCAGCTTCTCCGCGCCCTACGTCGCGGCAGTCGCGGCCCTCGTCAAGAGCAAACACACGGACTGGGAGCAGGAGCAGATCGTCGCCCAGCTCCAGCAGACGGCGGAACGCTCCACGGCGGGCCCGGACCGGCTGGTGGGATGGGGCGTCGTCGATCCGGTCCGCGCGCTGACGGAGGACGACAAGCCGATCGAGAAGCCCGTCGCCGGCGGAGGCATGACCAACGCCGAGGCCCCCACCCCCGCCGAACTCCACATGGGCGAGACCCCGGATGAACGCAACGCCCGCCTCGCGACGTACGTGATCGTGGGCGGCGGCGTCCTGGTCGCGGCCATCGCCGGCGGCGCGGTCGCCCTACGGGACTCACGGCGCCGGTCGAGGCGATCGGTCGCGGGAGGCGCAACGTGACGAGAACGACGCCTTCCGGTTGCAACCGCACAGGGAAGCGCGACGTCTCATCCAGGAAACGTTGTACGGGGTAAGCCACTTGGGCCTGTCATGGCCAGTGACTAGAGTGGTTGCAACGCAATCGCCAGGACGGCGAGTCACCACGATCGCAATGTATGACCAGGCTGGAGCAAACGGGGAGGAACGGGCATCGTGCTCGAGGCAGTTGGTGGGGGCGGCGGAGCAGGCGACCTCGAGCGCGGGCTCGGCGCTCTGAAGGACTTCCACAAAAAGGTGATAGCGCTCCTCAGCGAGCTGGAAGGCAGCCCCGGCAGCAGCACGAAGGTCGCTCAGGCGACCGTCACCCGTGCTTCTTTCGGCTCGGGCGCACTCCAGTTCCCCGAGGCGGACGACTTCTTCTCCGAGTATCAGCGCGTTCATCAGTCGATCGTCAGACTGTCCAAGCAGCTGGGTGACCAGATCGAGGCCCTCAGCATCGCCGTCCACGGTGCCGACGTCGGATACGGCAACCTTGAGGAAGATCTCCGCCATCGTTTCTACGCCATCCAGGCGCGCCTGGACAAGGAGCGGGAGAAGCAGCAGGAGCAGCGCGAGAAGGACCAGCCGAACGGGCAGCAGCAGCCCCGCGACGACGACAAGTCCCTGCCCACGGACATGGGGTGACGTTCCATGAGTGACGAGAAGCAGCCGGCGACACCGCCGCAGCCGCCCAAGGAGCCGCAGACGGCGGCCGAGCACATCGCGGACCAGCAGAAGTCCGTGGAAGCGGTCAAGCAGAATCTGACGACCACCGACGGCGTCGTCAAGGTCATCGACAAACTCCCCTCGATATTCGGTCTCAACCGAAACGGCGGGAACTTCTTCGGCTCGTCCAGCTTCGAGAACACCGACCTCAACCGCATGCTCGACATCCTCGACAGCGCGGTACCGAGCGAACTGGAAAACGCCGGCGACGCCCTGCAGAAGGCGAACGAGGCCCTCAACAAGGCGGCCAAGGAGCTCGACGAGTTCGTCAGGAAGACGGACTGGAAGGGCGAGGGCGCCACCGCTTTCCAGAAGTACAGCGCCGATTTGGTCCAGCACGCGTGGGACGTCAGCAAGTACGCCAACACCGTCGGCGCCCAGATGAAGGTCGCCAGCACGGGGCTCACCACGGTGCGCAACTCCAAGCCCCCGCGCGACAGCCGGTCCGTGGAGAAGCGGCCGCATCAGTTCTCCGAGGCGGAGAAGACACCGGACAACCCGGATTACCAGAAGGCCGTCGCGGTGGAGAAGGACCGCCAGGAGGCCATCAACCTGATGAACCGCCTGGCGTCCTACTACGCGGTTTCGCGCGGGACGCTGGCGAGCCAGCCGGAGCCGCAGCTTCCGGAGGGGCTGAAGGCGGCGGTGCCGCGGCCGCGGGTCGGTTTGGAGGAGAATTCTTCCACCGGAGAGGCGAAATCCGAGACGGCGCGCTCTTTTACGCGGGATGCGTCGATGACCCGTTCGGAAGAGACTGGGTCGCGAGGCGAGGTCGTTCGGGAGTCCCTCGGACCTGTGGTGGGGCCCCGGACCCCCGACACGTCCATGGTCATCGACAGCGTGGCGCCACCGCAGTCGCCGACGGTCCCCACCGGCCCGACGACCGCGCCGCCTGTCACGGGGCCGACAGGACAAACGAACACCACGCCGCCGTTCGTGCCCGGCATTCCCGCGAACTCGGTCAAAAGCACTGCCAAGGCCACGGGGCGCCCAGGAGCTCCGCGTATTCCTGGCGGCCCGAACCCCATTGCCACGGGACGCACCGGCCAGACGAACGGCGGCACGCCACCTATGGGTCGCACAGCGACCGGCGGCCGCCCCGGAATTCCCAGTACCGGTCCTACGGCGACCGGCCGTTCCGGCGAGATGATGGGCCGTCCGACAGCCACAGGAGGTCCTGCCGGCCGAGCGGGCGGCCCCACCCCGACGGGGCAAGGCCCCATGGCAGGGCGCCCCACAACCACGGGACAGCCCGGGACCGGCCGTGCGGGCACATCGGGGCCCACGGGTACGCGAGGCCGTGCCGACGGGATCATCGGCGGAACTCCGCAGCGAGCGACAACGGCCTCGTCGGGCCCCAGAGTTCCACGAGGAAACGTCATCGGCGCCGACGGCCCGGCGCAAGGCCGCTCCTCGGCCGCTCGGCCCGGCCAGTCGGGTGTCGTCGGTGGATCCGCGGCCCAGCCTGGGCAGCGTCCCGCAAGGCCGGGGCCTTCCGGTCCCGGTGGCGTCGTAGGAACTCCCCGCGACACGAACCGAGGCCCGCGCCCTGGTGCGGGCGGATACACGACGGGCGGGGCGGCTGTCCTTGGCGGCAGACGTAATCAGCGCCGCCCCGAGGACGACCAGGACAACACGGACGCCACGCGGCCGGACTACCTGACCGAAGACGAAGAGACGTGGGCGGCCAGGCGCCGTCCTGCCGCGCCCCCGGTGATCGAGTGAGTACACGAAAGGTTCGGAAGTCGGGATGACCTCAAGGAAGAACCGGGTGGGGGGCTTTGGCGTCTCCGGCCTTCGCGGGGCCACGCTCTGTGCCCTGGCTACGGCGATGGTGTGGAGCGCCGGTGCTGTCGGGTTCGCCGCGCCGGCGTCCGCAGAGGACATGCGGTCGAAGCAGTGGTACCTCGAAGCCATGGACGCGGAGAAGATCTGGAAGACCGCGACCGGAGAAGGCATCAAGGTTGCGGTCATCGACTCGGGAGTGAATCCTGACACGCCTTCCCTCAAGGGCAAGGTACTCAAGGGCCTTGATGCCACGGACGCGGCCGGTGAAGCAACGGACGACTACACGGGGCACGGCACGACCATGGCCGAACTCATCGCGGGCAGTGGAGAGGGCGGAGGGCTTCACGGGCTTGCCCCCGGGGCCGAGATCATGCCCATGCGTATCGTCGCTAAGGGCTTCAAGCCCAAGAAGGTGAATGAAGCGAGCATCGCCACGGCCATCCGTGCCGCGGCCGACAGTGATGCGCACATCATTTCCATGTCCATCGGAAGCGAGTTCCGGGATGATGTGGAACACGAGGCGATCAAATACGCGCAGAGCAAGGGGAAGCTGCTCATCGCCGCAGCCGGGAACAGCGGGGACGAGGACAACAAGCCTTCGTATCCCGCAAAGTATCCAGAGGTCGTGGGCGTGACAGCCGCAAGCCCCGAGGGTGAGGTGGACGACTATTCTCATCACGGTGCCCTTGTGGATCTGGCCGCACCTGGTAGCGACATCCCCAAGTGGTGTGATGCGACCTTCACCCGCTACTGCGACGGTAGCGACGGAACCAGCGCCGCCACCGCAATCGCCTCCGCCTCCGCCGCGCTGATCTGGTCGGCCCACCCCGAGTGGACCGCGAACCAGGTCCTCCGTGTCATGTTCGAGTCCGCCGGCGCGGGCAAGGACGGCAACAAGAAGACCCTGAGCAACTACTACGGGCACGGAGTCGTCCGACCCGGCGCCCACATCAACCGGGGCCTCGGCAAGCCGGGTGACGCGAACATCAGCCCGCTCACCAACAAGCCGACCGGCAGCGCCTCCTCGCCGGCCTCCTCCCAGCCCTCTGCACCGGCTTCGTCACAAGCCCCTGAGGGCAAGCCCGGAGCCGACGCCGCCGTGGCAGGCTCCAGTACGAAGACCGAGGACGACAGCCAACTCGGCCTCGCCATCGGCGGGGCTGCGGCTGTCGTCGTCCTCGCAGGAGTCGTCTTCGCCGTCGTACGGAAGCGTCGAAGCGCCTGACCTGACCATCAGACCTTCGCCTCAAGTCCGGCGCCACTCGTCAACGCCTGGTGGCGCGCAACTCAGCCGGTCACAACGGTAATTCAGAAGGGAACGCAACTGTGTCTCAGGGCCAGCGGCTTACAGACCAGCAAGTAGCGCAGCTCGAGAAGGAGCTGTTCGAGAAGTTCACCTCGCTCAAGGGCCAGCTCCAGCAGATCCAGGGCACGATCGACAGCCTTGAGGGTCAGTGGAAGGGTATCGGCGCCGGGGCCTTCAACTCGAAGCAGGAAGAGATCAACACCTCCATGGTGCGTCTCGGCAACATCCTTGCGAAGTTCCTCGAGGCGACGAGCCAGTCGAGGAAGATCAAGGACGGCACGGAGGACGACGTCCGTGCTGCGGTGCAGAGCATCAACGTCGACCTCGGCGTCGGCACGACTGCGAAGTCGAACCTCAGCAGCCTCTAGTACCACTGGGCGGGCGGGCTCTCGGCATACCGGGAGCCGAATGACAACAACAGGTGAGATGAGGGAATCATGGGCATGAACTCGTACGACGAGCTCGTCGTCAAGTACGGAGCTCTCGACGCGACGGCGACTGTGCTCGGCAACCAGGCCAAGAAGCTCGAAGAGGACCTGGCGTCCATCAAGAGGGCCATGGCCAGTGTCGCTGCCGGCTGGGAGGGCGAGGCGCACACCGCCTACGTCCAGGAGCAGGTGAAGTGGGACAAGGAAGCCGCGGACATCCACCGTGCGCTCATGCAGATCACCCAGGTCGTCTCCAACGCGGGCGGCGACTACATGGGTGGCGACAAGCGGGCGGCCGGCTACTTCGCGTGATGCTGTCGACTTCCGTCGAGGACGCAGAACGTTGATCAGGGTGGGCACGCGCGAGGGGTGCCCACCCTGATTCGTCCCGACGAACGAGAGACCCCGGGAGCCGCACAGGCGGCTCCCGGGGTCTCTGCCGTTCGTTCAGACGCAGAGCACGCGGCCCGGCCTCATGACGCGGCCCCCGTGCAGGCCTTCGAGTCGGCGACGGACTTGGAGTAGGCGAGCAGCAGGTCCTTCGCCGCGTCGGCGTCCGCGAGCTTCTCGTCGTGGATGAGGATTCTGACGAAGAGCTGATTCAGGTCGGGATGGTCCTTGGCGGCCACGGGGCACGGAATGCGGCGCGCACCGCCTCGTTCGGACCACATGTAGGTCCCGTCCTCGCTGGTGTGGTCGTCGAGGTCGAGGTACGGGTTGCTGCGAGCCACTTTGCTCACGGAAGGCTCGTCCGTCCACTCGGAGAAGGCGGCGATCACTGTCGCGCCGTCGACGTTGACCCGACAGTGGGTTGCACCCACCTCTCGCGACCGTGCTTTGGCCTCCAGGGTCTTGCCGCTCTTGGGCAGAATTGCGTCCAGCACAGCGGTGGGCACCGGGGTGCCGCAGAGATCCGACGGCACGGCGAAAGACCGCTTTTCCTCCGGCTGCGAGCAGGCGGTGAGGGCCAGTGCGAGAGCGGCCACTGGCAGATGGGAAAGCAGCAGTCGCGTTCTCCGCTGTCCCGGAGCAGGCGCGCCCCGTCCGGGGGGAGCAGGCATACGAGGAGGTGTCATGCCGCTGGAACCTCCGTGGTGAGATGGTCCGCCATGCGCTGGGCGTTGGTCGCTGCATCGTTGAAACCGTCGTTGCGGCCCTGGAGGACCCAGTCCGCCACTTGGTTCTGATAGGGAAGGTCATGCGCCTTGGCAGCGTTGATGGCCGCCATTTGACCGTGTTCCGCGCTCAGATCCCTGTTCTTCTCCCAGAGACCGCTCGCTTCCTTGCTGGCTTCCGTCAGCACGTCCGTCTCGGACTGCTGGAAGATGTGCTCAAGGACCATGCTGCTGACAGTCCCGGCGACTCCACCGGCGACTGCTCCGCCCACCGGTGTGGCGATGAAGCTGACGCCGACACCGACGCCGGTTCCGATGGCCCCGGACCACGCGTTCTTCTGCTGCGCGACCGAGTCCGAGAACTCCTTCGCCTCCTTCCCGGCCGGGCCCAGGACGGCTTCCTGCATGCCGATGGCGAGCGATCCGCTGACTTCCCCGGAACTTCGGGCGATCGCCTGAACCGTTTCCTCGGGGGAGTGCGGATAGCGCTGGTCCGCAGGCAGGTCCGGATTGAGGTGGTAGTCCATGAGACTGGCCATGTAGGCCTTCTGGCCGACTTCGACGGCTGCGTTCCCGTCGGGGCTCTGACCCACGGTGACCAGAAGGGCGGTCACGTCCTTGTGCTCGAGCTGGGCCTGGGTGCCCGCGAGGGGGAAGAGTTTGTCGGTGTTCCCGTGCGGATCGTCCGCGAGCGCGCGGTTGATGTCCGGCAGGTACTCGGAGGTGATCTGCCCCACGCTGTCGGACATGTAGGCATGATCCGTGAGTCGCGTCGGGTCGTCCGACACCGACGCCACGAGGTCCGACATGAGACGGGCCTGGCCCTCGTTGTGGGGCTCCGTGTACTGGTTCGGCATCTCACCCGCCGGGTGACCGGTCGTCGCGGCCTCCAGCGCCATCGCCAGGTTGTTGCGCCCCGCGATGCTCTCCTCGCCCTCCTTGTCGAAGTCCCGGGGCCAGTCTCGCTCCTCGAAGAAGTAGTCGAAGTTGCTGAGCGTCCGCCGTTCCTGCTTGCCGTTGTTGTTCGCGTCCTCGGTGAAGTCGTGGTCCTCGTCGTTCGTAAGGAACGTGCCGTTGAAGAAATCGGTAGCCGCGTCAGGGCTGTTGGCGAGGGCCTTGAAGTACCCGGTCATCGGGTCCCAGCCGGAGTCGGTTCCCGTGTGGTTCAGATCGGGATCCATCCCCATGGGCTGCCAGGCGACATGGGCACCGTTGTTGGTGAGCTTCTTCTCCGCCTCGACCAGCTTGTTGCCGTAGTCGTTCAGGAACCTGTCGTCGTAGTCGCCCCACCGCATCAAGTTACTCATGACCTGGCCGCCGAAGGGCATGCCGCCGTTCTTCTCGAGCGGCTTGTCGGCAAAGGCGACGACGTCCCGCTTCCATGTCTCCATGGCAACCGTGTCGCTCTGGCTGGCGGTCGCCAGCGTCAGTCCGAGGTTCTTCTGGAGGTCGGCCATCTGATCACGCCGCTCGCGCGTGAGCTCGGGGTTGATCATGGGCTGGTTCAGGTCGGCCCAGAAATCCAGGGTTCCCTTGCCACCGAGGTTCGTGGCGAAATGCTCGGCGAAGAGGTCGTCGTTGGCGTACTTCTTGAGGCCGGCGTTCAGCAGGTCGAACTCCTTGACCGTGAGGTCTTCGGGGTTCTTCTTGGCGATCTTCGCCAGCGCTTCGGCTTCCTTGAGGGCGGCGTCCGCGGTGTCGCGGTCCTTGTACTTCGCGTCGGAGAACCCGTAGTCCTTGAGGTCCACGAGCGCCTTGAGGGCTTCGGAGCCGGAGGTGTCGGACTCGGTCGCCTTGTCCAGTATGCCTTGGAGCTCGCGGCACAGGTCGTCGACATCGGTCTGGCCGTTGGGCGCCTTCTTGTCCGGGTTCTCCCGGACGGTGAAGCCGCCACCGCTGGGTGTGACGGACAGATTCTTGCCCCGTCCCCGCTCGATCGCTTCTTTGAGCAGGCGCTGCTGGGTCTTCAGCTCGTCGCGCGTGTCCCGCAGGATGTTGTGGATCGACGTTGCCTGGGTGTGCGCGTCGCCGAACTCGCCGGCGGACTTGATGATGAACTCCCGGGAGACTGTCGCGTTGTAGCCTGCCCAGTTCGCCTTGAGCGCCTTGCCCTGCAGGCCGTCCTTGGCGTCCTTCTCGAGCGTCTTCAGCTTGGTGAGCATGCTCGACCAGTCGGTGACCAGGTCGTCGAGCAGTGTGAACTTGGCGGAGTGAAGGTCTTCGAAGTCCATCGGTCAGCCCCTAGTCCTTCTCGTCCTTCTTGTCTTTCTCGCCATAGATCGAGTTCTTCTCACCCGGCGGCGCGTACGACTCGTCGAATCCCTTGTCGAGGGTGTGGATGCTGCTCACATGGCGCTCGATGAAGATCTCGTCCCCGGCGTGAGCGTTCTTCGTGAAGTCCATGTGGTTCGAGATCAGCGCGCAGGCGTCCATGACCGAACCGAGCTGCTTGTCCCAGCGCGAGGAGACGTGCGTCAAAGCCCCGCCGAGAGCGAAGCCCTGGCTCGTCAGGTCGCTGCCCGTGGAATAGGTGTCCGCGACTCGCGCTTCCTTCCACAGCCGGTTGTACAGCTTGAACGCCTCGTCGCCTATGGCCGCCAGGTCCTTCTGATGGACCTGAAGGTCCCCTGTCGGGCCGCCGGCGTTCGGCCGGTCCTCCTCCGGCAAGCCGTTCAGCTGCATCTGCGCCGACGACTGCTTCTCAGCCGCCTGTGTTTTGAGCTGTTCCCACTCGTCCCAAGCCATTTCTTCGCCTTTCCCCTCGTCGGCCGGCTGCCGCAACGGCAGCCGACAAGGCCTCGCTGTCACTCTTCCGTACACGCGCCGTCCGCGGCTTCCGCCCGCAGATCGAAGTTGACCGGTCCCATGGAGTCCGGGACCGGCTGGTTCCGAGAGGGCGTGGCCGTCACCGTCAGGCAGACGGTGGCGTCCTCACCGCTCACGTCGTAGCGCTCCTCGTTGCCGTCCGGCTGCAGCGGGCCCGAGCTCCACGCGAGCCAGGCGGTGGGGTCGTCCTTCTCGGGGCCGCGGAGCTCGGGATCTATCCAGTCACTCCATGTCCCGCTCTCGTCGGTGCCCAGCACCGACGGCTTCGTCACGCCGTCCAGCGTCTGCGCGACCGACCGGACCCGCTCCAGCAACTCGTCGTGGTCCACCCCGTCCGGTGTGACGGTGCGGTACAAGTCGAACGAACCCCAGAAGGCCATGGCCGCGACCGCGAAGCACAGCACGCGCTGGACGACGAAGCCGGCATCGGACGGTTCGTGAGCCGCCGGATCGGCGTGCCGGCGGGCCTGGAAGCGCCACCAGATCGCCCGATGGTTCGCAAACCCCAGGGCCACGAACCCCAGACCGAAGATCGCCATGAAGACGATCAGCGCTGTCATGTCGCTTGCCTTGTCGCGCGAGCCTGTCGCGTCGGGAGGCCGGCCGCGCCCGGTGCTCCGAGTTGCGTCCGGGCGCTCACTCCGGGTCCCCCAGCCAGCCGGTCTGCACCAGCGGGATGCCCCGCTGCCGGGAGGCGAAGAAGCCCCGGCCCGCCGGCATCGGACGCATCCGCACGCCGAGCACTTCTCCTTCGGACGGGTCGCCGGAGAGCAGCAGGCCCTGCGCGCCGAGTTCCGTCATGCGCTGCATGAAGGGTTCGTAGGCGGCGCGGCTGGCTCCCGCGCTGTTGCGGGCGATGATGAAGCGGACGCCCACGTCCCGGGCGAACGGAAGGTGCTCGGTGAGCCTTGCCAGCGGGTTTCCGCTCGACGTGGACACCAGGTCGTAGTCGTCGACCACGACGTAGACGTTCGGGCCCTGCCACCAGCTGCGGTCGCGCAGCTGCTGGGCCGTCACGTCGGCGGACGGTGTGCGGCGCTGCATCAGGTCGGCGAGCGCGTCGACGTGGTGCTCCATGTTGTTGGACATGGGGACGTACTCGGCCAGGTGGGTGGCGGGAGTGACGTCCAGCAGCGCACGCCGGTTGTCGATGACGAAGAACTTGGCGGCGTTGCCGTCCTCCCTCTCCGTGATCTGCTTGATGAGGAGCCGCAGCAGGTTCGACTTACCGGACTCGCTCTCACCGAACACGAGGAAGAACGGGTCGCGGTCGAAGTTGACGTAGACCGGTGCCAGGTTGTCCTCGTCGATGGCGAACGCCACCCCGCGCCGGGCCTCGGCGAATCCCGGCGGAAGGCTCTGTGCCGGCAGTTCGCGGGGCAGCAGACGGACCTTGGGGGCCGTGGGGCCGGTCCAGTGGCGGTTGACCTCCTGGCCCATCGCGGCCGTCGCCTCGGACAGGTCGCTGTCTGAGTTGATGCCGTCGATGCGCGGTACGGCGGCCATGAAGTGGAGCTTCTCCGGAGTCAGACCACGACCGGGCACGCCCGAGGGCACGTTGACGGCGATCTTGCGGTCCACCTCGGAGTCCATGGCGTCACCGAGGCGCAGCTCGAGCCGGTTCATCAGGTGGTCCTTGAGGTTGGAGCGGACCTCCATCGAACGCGACGCGGTGAGGATCACATGGATGCCGTAGCCGAGGCCGCGCGCGGCCATGTCGACCACGGCCTGCTCGAGGGCTTCGTAGTCCGAGCGGAAGTTGCCCCAGCCGTCGACGACCAGGAACACGTCGCCGTGGGGCTGGTCCTCGAGCGAGATCTCGCCCCGCGCACGCAAGCGGCGGTACGTCGCGATCGAGTCGATGCCGGCGCTGCGGAAGTACTCCTCGCGGCGCGCCATGATGCCGTACACCTCGGCGACGGTGCGCCGTACGCGCTCGGGGTCCAGGCGGGAAGCCACCCCACCCACGTGTGGCAGTCCGGCGATCGACGACAGTCCGCCACCACCGAAGTCCAGGCCGTAGAACTGGACTTCGTACGGTGTGTGGGTCAGGGCGAACGCGGCGACGAGCGTGCGCAGCAGGGTGGATTTGCCCGACTGCGGGCCGCCGATGATCTGCATGTGACCGGCGGCTCCTGAGAAGTCCCGGCTCAGCGTGTCCCGGCGCTGCTCGAACGGCTTGTCGACGACGCCCAAGGGTACGACGAGTCGTCCCGCGCCCGGATAGCCGGGCTGCGTCAGCCCGCGGCCCTCCACACCGCTGAGCCCGGGGAGGAGTTCGTCCAGCGACGGCGGGTTGTCCAGCGGCGGCAGCCACACCTGGTGGGCCTCCGCGCCGCGGCCTTCGAGCCGGCGGACGATCACGTCCAGGACGGTGTCCGCCAGCGCGTCGTCCTCGGCCCGGCGGGCGTCGGGGACCCGCGTCCGTGAGGTCGGCTCGATGTAGCGCACCGGCACCGGTGCGGCGGTGAACGGCACCGGCCGGCGGTCGACCGGGAGCGAGCCTCCGGAGTCCGCGCCGCGGGCGCCCGAGCGGTACACCCCGGAGACGTAGGCCGCCTTGAAACGCACCATCTCGTCGGTGCCGTACTTCAGGAAGCCGGAACCGGGGACGTTGGGAAGGGTGTACGCGTCCGGCACGCCGATCGCGGCGCGTGATTCCGCCGCGGAGAACGTGCGCAGACCGACCCGGTACGAGAGATACGTCTCCAGGCCGCGCAGCCGGCCTTCCTCGAGACGCTGCGAGGCGAGCAGCAGGTGGACGCCGAGCGAACGGCCGATGCGCCCGATCTGCACGAACATCTCGATGAAGTCCGGCTTGGCGGTGAGGAGTTCGCTGAACTCGTCGATGACGAGGACGAGCGACGGGATGGGCTGCAGTGCGGCGCCCGCGGCCCGTGCCTTCTCGTAGTCGTGGATGTTGGCGTAGTTGCCGGCGTCGCGCAGCATCTCCTGCCGCCGGTTCAGCTCGCCACGGATCGAGTCACCCATGCGGTCGACCAGCGTCAGATCGTCCGCGAGGTTGGTGATCACCGCGGCGACGTGCGGCATCTGGGACATGCCGGCGAAGGTCGCACCGCCCTTGAAGTCCGCGAGAACGAAGTTGAGGGTCTCCGAGGAGTGCGTGACGGCAAGGCCCAGGACGAGGGTGCGCAGCAGTTCGGACTTGCCGGAACCGGTGGCGCCGACGCACAGCCCGTGCGGGCCCATGCCTTCCTGCGCCGCCTCCTTGAGGTCCAGCATGACCGGCGCGCCGTCCTCGCCGACACCGATCGGGACGCGGAGCCGCTCCGACTGGGAGCGGGGGCGCCAGGTGCGGGTGACGTCGACGGAAGCGGCGTCGCCCAGATTCAGCAGGTCGGTGAACTCGAGGTTGGCGAGCAGCGGTTCGTCGTCGTCCCCGCCCATGGCCACGCGCAGCGGGGCGAGCTGCCGGGCGAGTGCTTCGGCTGCTTCGAGACTCAGCCGGTCGGGGGAGCCGTCGTACACGAGGCCGTGCCCGGACTCCAGTTGCAGGGAGTCGGGCTGGACGGTGACGGACAGGCCGCCGCGGGCCCCGGTGAGTTCGCCGGGCACGACCTCGATGAGGGTCACGCCCTGGAGCCCTTCGGCGGCGGCGAGCGCCGACATGGGCGGTACGGACTGGCCGTCGAGCACGACGACGACGTGAGGCTGGTCCAGAAGCGGGTGGTTGCCGCCGTGGAACCGCGGGCGGCCCTCGAGATGCGACGCGAGCATGTCCTGCAGGTCGCGGGAGTCGGTGGTGATGTAGCGCCGGCTTCCCGCGCCGTCCCCGGGACCCGGGGCCTGGACGTGGGGGAGCCACTTCGCCCACTCCCACTGGGAGGCCTCTCCCTGGCCGCAGGCGATGGCGATGACGAGGTCTTCGGGGGAGTGCAGCGAGACGAGTGAGCCGATCATCGCCCGCGCGGTCGCCCGTACGGACTCCGCGTCGCCGCTGACCGTCAAGTGGTAGAAGGCGCGCAGCGACACGGCCATGGGCAGGCCGTCGAGGGTGCTGTGGGCCGTCAGGAACTGCTGCATCGCGCCCGCCGTGAGCGGTTCCAGGTCGTCGACCGGCGCGGTGTCCGCGGGGACGAGCGGGGTGGCGAGCTGCTGGCTGCCGAGACCGATGCGGACCTGGGCGAAGTCGGCGTCGGCCACGCGGCGCTCCCACACCCGGCTGCCCTCGGCGACCAGGGCCCACAGTTGCTCGGGGGACGGGTGCAGATAGAACTGGGCGTCCCGCTGGAGATGTGCGGTCCGCAGCACGGTACGCCGGGTCTGGGTGAGGTACTTGAGGTAGTCGCGCCGCAGGTCCGCCAGCTGCCCCTGGGTGCCGCGTCGGTAGCGGACCAGCATGGCGATCGCCATCGCGACCGTCGACGCGATCATCACCATGCCCATGATCCGCATGATGGGATTCGGAGTCATGAAGAAGAAGACGACAGATCCGCCCATACCGAGCATCGGCAGCAGCTGCATCAGCGCTCCCTCCTGCTGCCCTCGCGGCAACTCGGGAGGGGGTTGCAGTTGCACCTGCTCGCTGGGTACTTCGGACGGCAGGGCCCGTGGTGGGCGCTTGACGACGATCTGACTCACAGCTCACCAATTCCCTTGCCGGACGGAAATGTTCCTATCGGCGCCCCCGTGGCGACGGGTTCCATCCGCGGGGAGGATCCTACTTGCGTAGGGGGTGACGGGTGGGCGGTAGGGTGGCGCGAGGCGTTTGCGTAACGATGAACTACCGCAAAAAAAGGGTCATTCGGAGCGCAATGCCAGTGCCTGCGGTCCGACTGCCTGGCCTACGATCCGTACGATCCACCTCCCAGGCCCAGGATCGACGAGAACCACGAGGGGAAGCAGCAGGTGAGTATGACGGCCCCAGCCGCCGCCACCGGAACCGGCCAGCCCGCTCCCGCGACTGTGTCCGGCGGCGGAACCGGCTTCTGCCGTGTCACGGTCGTCGCGCCGGACGGTCGCGTCGACGTGGCGTTGCCCGAGGACATTCCCGTCGCCGATCTCTACCCGGAGATCCTGCGTCTGTCCGGACAGGGCCCCGCCCCCGGTGCCCCCGTCGGGTACCACCTCGTGCGTCGCGACGGAAGCGTGCTGGAAGGGTCGCGTTCGCTGGCCGCCCAGCGCATCCTCGACGGCGAGCTGCTGTCCCTGCGGCCCTTCTCCGAGTCGCTGCCGCCGGCGGTCTTCGACGACGTCTCGGACGCCGTGGCGTCCGCCGTCGCCCGCGACCGGACGCTGTGGAGCGACGGACTGATGCGGGCTTCCGGCCTGCTCGGCGGTTCCGTACTGCTGGTGCTGCTGGCGTTCGTGCTGTGGACGTCCGACCCGCTCCACGACATGCACGGGCTGCCCGGGATCCTCGCCGGTGTCGCCGGCGTGCTGCTGCTGGCACTCGCCGGCGTGCGGGCCCGGGTCTACGACGACCGGGGCTCGGCCGTCGCCCTCGGTGCCGGCGCCATGGCGAACGCCGCTGTCGCCGGGTCGGGTCTCCTGTCCCTCGCGGACGGGCAGGGCATCGGAAGGCTGCAGTTCCTGCTGGCCTGCGCGGCCGTTCTGGTCGTCTCGGTGATCCTCACGATCGTGTCCCCTGGTGGCGACGGTCCCTTCGTCGCCTTCGTCTTCGCGTCCACCGTCGGACTGCTGGTGACCTTCGTCGCGATCATGACGGGCATGACCCCCAGCGAGACCGCCGCCGTGTGCGCCCCGCTCGCCGTGGGCTCCCTCGCGTTCCTGCCGGGTCTCTCGACCCGCTTCGCCCGGCTGCCCATCGGTTTCGAGCCGCCCCGCACGGCGGGCGGCGACTACGGGAACGACCCCGCGACGACCCAGGGTCCCGTCGACGCGCGGCGCATCGCCGCCCAGGCCCGGCGCGGCCACGAGCTGCTCCTCGGCCTCGTCGGCGGCTGCGCCCTGGTGGCCGTCGGTTCCGCGGCCGTGCTGGGCTTCTCGGACAGCGTCTGGGCCCAGCTGCTGGCCCTGGCCACCGGCGTCGCCATGCTGATGCGGGCCCATCTCTTCCGCTACACGACCCAGGTCGGCTGCGCCCTCGCGGCCGGGCTCGGCGCGCTGGTGCTGCTGGGGCTGGGGCTCGCGCTGAACCCGCCGACGGCCCTGTTCGTCGACGCCCTGAAGGGCGACTCCACGGCACTGGACATCCGTACGGTGTGGCTCAGCGCCGCGATCGCCGGGATCGCCGCGCTGATCGTCGCCATCGGGCTGATCGTGCCGCGCAAGGGGGTCACCCCGTTCTGGGGCCGTTTCCTGGAGATCGCGGAGACCTTCGTCCTGCTGACGCTCGTGCCCCTGTGCCTCGCCGTGTTCGACGTCTACCACTCCATCCGTGCGCTGACGTCTTAAGCGGGCTGGTACGCTGTGTAACGGCCGTTTGTGTACGCGTCCCCGGATCATCTGGGGACAGCGCCCATCGGACCTCCGCCTCCGAGTCACGGAAGCTCCCCTGAGACAAAGACCAGGGGCACTCGCGGGCGCACAGAACACCATGAGGAGTACCGAGTGTCTCTCGACGCCGCTACGAAGAAGCAGCTCATCAGCGAGTTCGGCACCAAGGAGGGCGACACCGGCTCCCCCGAGGTCCAGGTCGCGATGCTCTCCCGCCGCATCTCGGACCTGACCGAGCACCTCAAGACGCACAAGCACGACCACCACTCCCGTCGTGGTCTGCTGATCCTGGTCGGCCAGCGCCGCCGCCTGCTGCAGTACCTGGCCAAGAAGGACATCCAGCGCTTCCGTACGCTGGTGGACCGGCTCGGTATCCGCCGCGGTGCTGCCGGCGGTGCCAAGTAAGACGCCGTGAAGGGAGCGGTTCCCACTCTTAGGGGGCCGCTCCCTTTGCTGTACGTGCGCGATGTGTCGGACGCCAATTAGTCTGGTCGCACGACGCAATCCCACGAGCGAGAAGCCGCCTGCTCGCCGCCGGTCCTCGGTAGTGGCCCCCGGACATCATCCCGGGTGCTTCGATCGAAGACCGGCCCGCACCCAAGGCGCTTCTCCTCCACCACCGTCCCCGGCCACACGGGCCGACGGACGAAAAGACGAACACGTAGGAGAAACCCATAGTGGAGAACGAGACCCACTACGCCGAGGCCGTCATCGACAACGGTTCCTTCGGCACCCGCACCATCCGCTTCGAGACGGGCCGCCTGGCCAA
This sequence comes from Streptomyces kurssanovii, assembly GCF_040677245.1. Classification (NCBI taxonomy): domain Bacteria; kingdom Bacillati; phylum Actinomycetota; class Actinomycetes; order Kitasatosporales; family Streptomycetaceae; genus Streptomyces; species Streptomyces kurssanovii. The sequence goes on along the minus strand of NZ_JBFAQK010000060.1, from coordinate 9,959 downwards.
GCAGGCCGCCGGTTCCGCCGTGGCGTACCTGGACGACGACACCATGGTGCTGTCGGCCACCACCGCTTCGAAGAAGCCCAAGGACCAGCTCGACTTCTTCCCCCTCACGGTGGACGTCGAGGAGCGGATGTACGCAGCCGGCAAGATCCCCGGCTCCTTCTTCCGCCGTGAGGGCCGGCCCTCCGAGGACGCGATCCTCACCTGCCGCCTGATCGACCGCCCGCTGCGCCCCTCCTTCAAGAAGGGCCTGCGCAACGAGATCCAGATCGTCGAGACGATCATGGCTCTCAACCCCGACCACCTGTACGACGTGGTCGCGATCAACGCCGCCTCCTGCTCCACGCAGCTGGCCGGCCTGCCCTTCTCCGGCCCGATCGGCGGCACCCGTGTCGCCCTGATCAAGGGCCAGTGGGTCGCGTTCCCGACGCACACCGAGCTCGAGGACGCCGTCTTCGACATGGTGGTCGCCGGCCGCGTCCTCGAGGACGGCGACGTCGCGATCATGATGGTCGAGGCCGAGGCCACCGAGAAGACGATCGAGCTCGTCAAGGGCGGCGCCGAGGCGCCGACCGAGGAGGTCGTCGCCGCGGGTCTCGAGGCCGCGAAGCCCTTCATCAAGGTCCTCTGCAAGGCGCAGTCGGACCTCGCCGCCAAGGCTGCCAAGCCCACCGGCGAGTTCCAGGTCTTCCTCGACTACCAGGACGACGTCCTGGAGGCGCTGACCGCCGCCGTCAAGAGCGAGCTCGCCCAGGCGCTGACCATCGCCGGCAAGCAGGAGCGCGAGACCGAGCTCGACCGCATCAAGGAGCTCGCCGCCGAGAAGCTCCTCCCGGCCTTCGAAGGCCGCGAGAAGGAGATCTCGGGCGCCTACCGCGCGCTGACCAAGAAGCTGGTCCGCGAGCGGATCATCAAGGACAAGGTCCGCATCGACGGCCGTGGCATCACGGACATCCGTACGCTCGCGGCCGAGGTCGAGGCGATCCCGCGGGTGCACGGCTCCGCGCTGTTCGAGCGTGGCGAGACCCAGATCCTGGGCGTCACCACCCTGAACATGCTCCGCATGGAGCAGCAGCTGGACACCCTCTCCCCGGTGACCCGCAAGCGCTACATGCACAACTACAACTTCCCGCCGTACTCCGTCGGTGAGACCGGCCGCGTGGGCTCGCCCAAGCGCCGCGAGATCGGCCACGGAGCGCTCGCCGAGCGCGCCATCGTGCCGGTGCTGCCGACGCGCGAGGAGTTCCCCTACGCGATCCGCCAGGTCTCCGAGGCGCTGGGCTCCAACGGCTCGACGTCCATGGGCTCGGTCTGCGCCTCCACCATGTCGCTGCTGAACGCCGGTGTGCCGCTCAAGGCCCCCGTCGCCGGTATCGCCATGGGCCTGATCTCCGAGCAGATCGACGGCGAGACGCACTACGTCGCCCTCACCGACATCCTCGGTGCGGAGGACGCCTTCGGCGACATGGACTTCAAGGTCGCCGGCACCAAGACCTTCGTCACCGCGCTTCAGCTCGACACCAAGCTCGACGGCATCCCCGCCTCGGTCCTGGCCGCCGCGCTGAAGCAGGCCCGTGACGCGCGTCTGCACATCCTCGACGTGATGAACGAGGCGATCGACGTTCCGGACGAGATGTCCCCGAACGCGCCGCGCATCATCACCGTCAAGATCCCGGTGGACAAGATCGGTGAGGTCATCGGCCCCAAGGGCAAGATGATCAACCAGATCCAGGAGGACACCGGCGCCGACATCACGATCGAGGACGACGGCACCATCTACATCGGTGCCGCCGACGGCCCGGCCGCCGAGGCCGCCCGTGCCACGATCAACGGCATCGCCAACCCGACCATGCCGGAGGTCGGCGAGCGTTACCTGGGCACCGTCGTGAAGACGACGACCTTCGGTGCGTTCGTGTCCCTGCTCCCGGGCAAGGACGGCCTGCTGCACATCTCGCAGATCCGCAAGCTCGCCGGTGGCAAGCGCGTGGAGAACGTCGAGGACGTGCTCGCCGTGGGCTCCAAGGTCCAGGTCGAGATCGCCGAGATCGACTCGCGCGGCAAGCTCTCCCTCATCCCCGTGGTCGAGGGCGAAGAGGGCGACGAGACGAAGGACGACGCTGCCCAGTGACGTCCCGTAGTTCACAGGCGACGGCCCGCACCTCCTCGGAGGCGCGGGCCGTCGCCCGTACCCAAACACTCCTCAAGGGCAAGGACGGCATCGGCACCGTCCGGCGCACCACCCTCCCCGGTGGTCTGCGCGTCGTCACCGAGACGCTGCCCTCCGTACGGTCCGCCACCTTCGGTATCTGGGCGAACGTCGGCTCACGCGACGAGACGCCCTCCCTCGGCGGCGCGACGCACTATCTCGAGCACCTCCTGTTCAAGGGCACCCGCAAGCGGTCCGCCCTCGACATCTCCGCCGCGATCGACGCGGTCGGCGGCGAGATGAACGCCTTCACGGCCAAGGAGTACACCTGCTACTACGCGCGGGTGCTCGACACCGATCTGCCGCTCGCCATCGACGTGGTCTGTGACATGCTCACCGGCTCGCTGATCCTTCAGGACGACGTCGACGCGGAGCGCGGCGTCATCCTCGAAGAGATCGCGATGACCGAGGACGACCCCGGCGACTGCGTCCACGATCTGTTCGCGCACACCATGTTCGGTGACACGCCCCTGGGCCGCCCGGTGCTCGGCACCGTCGACACCGTGAACGCCCTGACCGCGGACCGTGTGCGGCGCTTCTACAAGAAGCACTACGACCCGACGCACCTCGTCGTCGCGGCCGCGGGCAACATCGACCACGCCACGGTCGTACGCCACGTCCGCCGCGCCTTCGACAAGGCCGGCGCACTGTCCCGTACGGACGCCGTACCCACGCCGCCCCGCGACGGCAGCCGCGCGCTGCGCACCGCGGGCAAGGTCGACGTGATCAGCCGCAGGACGGAGCAGGCGCACGTCGTGCTCGGCATGCCGGGCCTCGCCCGTACCGACGAGCGGCGCTGGGCCCTCGGCGTCCTGAACACGGCGCTCGGCGGCGGCATGTCGTCCCGCCTCTTCCAGGAGGTCAGGGAGAAGCGCGGCCTCGCCTACAGCGTGTACTCGTACACGTCCGGCTTCGCCGACACCGGCCTGTTCGGCGTGTACGCCGGCTGCCGGCCCAGCCAGGTCCACGACGTGCTCAAGATCTGCCGCGACGAGCTCGACCGGGTCGCCTCCGACGGCCTGCCCGACGAGGAGATCGAGCGCGCCATCGGGCAGCTCTCCGGCTCCACGGTCCTCGGCCTGGAGGACACCGGCGCACTGATGAACCGCATCGGCAAGAGCGAGCTGTGCTGGGGCTCCCAGATGTCGGTCGACGAGATGCTGGCCCGGATATCGGCCGTCACCCCCGACGAGGTGCGCGCGGTGGCCGGAGAGGTGCTCGGACAGCGCCCGTCGCTGTCGGTCATCGGCCCGCTCAAGGACAAGCAGGCGGACCGCCTCCACGAAGCGGTCTCCTAGGAACGAGGGAAGTTAGCGATGAGCAAGCTGCGCGTGGCCGTCCTGGGCGCCAAGGGCCGTATCGGCTCGGAAGCCGTACGCGCCGTCGAGGCCGCGGAGGACATGGAACTGGTGGCGGCCCTCGGCCGCGGCGACAAGCTGGAGACCCTCGTGGACTCCGGCACCCAGGTCGTCGTCGAGCTGACCACCCCGGCCTCCGTGATGGGCAACCTGGACTTCTGTGTACGCCACGGCATGCACGCGGTCGTCGGCACCACCGGCTGGACCGACGACCGCCTGGCGCAGCTGAACACGTCGCTCGCCGCCTCCCCGGAGACCGGCGTGCTCATCGCGCCCAACTTCTCCATCGGCGCGGTCCTCACCATGAAGTTCGCCCAGCAGGCCGCTCGCTACTACGAGTCGGTCGAGGTCGTCGAGCTGCACCACCCGAACAAGGCCGACGCCCCGTCCGGCACCGCCACCCGCACGGCCCAGCTCATCGCCGCGGCCCGCGCCGAGGCGGGCTGCGCGCCGCAGCCCGACGCCACGGTCACCGCCCTCGAGGGCGCGCGGGGCGCGGACGTCGACGGCATCCCCGTGCACGCCATCCGGCTTCGCGGGCTCCTGGCCCACCAGGAAGTGCTGCTCGGCGGCGAGGGCGAGACCCTGACCATCCGTCATGACTCCCTGCACCACAGCAGTTTCATGCCCGGCATCCTGCTCGGCGTCCGCCGTGTGGTGTCCGCTCCCGGCCTCACGTTCGGCCTGGAGAACTTCCTCGACCTCGGCTGAAGCGGACCATGCGCGCAAAGATCACGTACTTCGTCACGGCTGCCGTCCTGGTGGTCTACTTCGTCCTCGTCGGCAGCCGGGGCGTGATGCTGCTGAAGCAGGGCACCGCGCTGACCGTCACCTTCGGTGTGGCGGTGCTGATCCTGCCGGTGATCGGCGTCTGGTTCCTGTGGATGAACACCCGTTTCGTCAACCGCGCAAACCAGCTGGCCGCCGAGCTGGAGGCGGAGGGCGGGCTGCCCGTCGACGAGCTGGTCCGCACGCCCGGCGGACGCATCGACCGTGACTCCGCGGACGCCGTGTTCGCCAAGCGGCGCGCGGAGACGGAGGACTCGCCCGGCGACTGGCGCTGCTGGTTCCGGCTGGCCGTCGCCTATCACGACGCCCGTGACACACCGCGGGCCCGCCGCGCGATGCAGCGCGCGATCGCGCTGCACGACGGCAGGCCCGTCCCGAACTGAATCCGGCGCCGACAGGGGCGGCGGGGAAGTGGAGGGTCAGCCGGCCCGGTACTCCGCGCCCCACGCCTCCACGGTGTCCGCCGCGCGGTCGAAGGCTTCCGTCCGTGACAGGAAGTCGGCGTTGTGGTCGGTGAGCAGCGTGAGCGGCTCCCCGCCCGGGCGGGCGGCCACGAGCGCCTGGCCCTGCACCGTACGGGGCAGGCCCAGCCAGCGCACCGGCTGCTGCACGGTGCGCAGTTCCGAGGTACGGCGCCACGGGACGGTGGTCGTCGCGAAGAAGGCCACGCGCCGCAGGCCGTGCCGGCTGACCCAGACCCCCATGCGCAGCAGCCGCAGCGCGGCCGCGATCATCGCGAGGCCGAGCACGAAGCACGCCCCGGCGCCCGACGCGGCCCCCGCGAAGGCGATGATCACGCCCGCGATCAGCACGAACGAGGCGAGCAGCAGCAGCAGGGCCGCGGCCCCGACCCGCCATGGGCCGGGTCGGTACGGACGCCGCCACTGGTCGTGATCGTCGAAAGGCAGCGCGACGTCGTCCTCTTGCGTGTCAAAAGCACGGTCGGCCGTCAGAAAGGGCAGGGGCACGACTGATCCTCACTCACCAGCACACTCGGTTGGGCTGTGCCCGGTGAGGCTACCGAGGCCGCCGGGCGCCGACCACCCCAGGGGGCCGTGGGGGCCGTTCCGTGCCGCCCGGCGGCGACGGCCTCAGCGGCTCTGGGACGCTTCGGACTTCTTGGGATGCGAGGGCGTGCTGCCGGCGTCCAGCGCCGGCAGCCCGAAGAGCAGCGACCCCACCAGGCCGGCCACGACGGTCAGCCCGACAAGAACCCGTCCCGCGAGCTCTGAGCGGCTGGGGCGGACGGGGGGAGGGGGAGTGACGTTACTGCGGAAGGCATCGGCCTCGGCGACGAACGCGAAGGGGACGGCCTCTCGCCGGGGGGCACCGCCCAGCGATGGCTGGGGGAGGGACATCAGGGACTCTCCTGTAACTCGTGACGGAACGGCTGCGCGGTTGAACACCGCTACTCGTACAGACGAGCGCAGACGTCATTCGGTGCCCGAATTCCCCGAATTGACCAAAGGACACCTCGAACGGCGGCATGGTCGGCGCTGTCGGTGCCGCGCCGTAGAGTGGGCGCCGCCCGAGCGATGCAGATGGAAGGACCCGCCGGTGAGTGAGACCCCCGCAGAGATGGCCGAGCCCAGTTTCCGAAGCGACGTGACCGTCGAGTTGGTGAAGCACACCGCCGGAGACTCCGACGTGCTGTGGGCCGCCCGTGTCTCCACCGCGGGCGAGCAGTCCCTCGAGGAGCTCTCGAAGGACCCGGAGCGCTCCAAGGGCCTGATCAACTACCTGATGCGGGACCGCCACGGAAGCCCGTTCGAGCACAACTCGATGACGTTCTTCATCAGCGCCCCGATCTTCGTCTTCCGTGAGTTCATGCGGCACCGGGTGGGCTGGTCGTACAACGAGGAGTCAGGTCGCTACCGCCAGCTCGAGCCGGTCTTCTACGTCCCGGGCGAGGACCGGAAGCTCGTCCAGCAAGGGCGCCCAGGCAAGTACGAGTTCGTCCAGGGCGACCCGAAGCAGCACCAGGTGGTGACCGAGGCCATGGAGGACTCGTACCGAAGGTCGTACGAGCACTACATCGCGATGCTCGACGCCGGCGTCGCCCGCGAGGTGGCCCGGGCCGTTCTGCCGGTCGGTATGTACTCCTCGATGTACGCGACGTGCAACGCCCGCTCGCTGATGCACTTCCTCGGCCTGCGCACCCAGCACGAGCTGGCGAAGGTCCCGTCCTTCCCACAGCGTGAGATCGAAATGGTCGGCGAGAAGATGGAAGAGCACTGGGCGAAGCTCATGCCGCTCACATACGCCGCATTCAACGCCAATGGACGCATCGCACCGTAGTAGGGCACACATGTACGGCGGGCCCGGACGAGGTGTCCGTATTGCGGCGTTTCGAGAAGTTCATCTAGGCTGATCAAACGGACCCGGCACTGCTTGAACCCCCGAGCAGGCAGTGCCGGGCTCCGCATGCCACGTCGTACGTCACGGCCCCCAAGGGGGCATCCGGCGATGAGCAGCGAGTAGCGTGTTACCCATGGCTCCGATCTCCACTCCGCAGACCCCCTTCGGGCGGGTCCTCACCGCCATGGTCACGCCCTTCACGGCGGACGGCGCACTTGATCTCGCGGGCGCCCAGCAGCTGGCGGCCCATCTGGTGGACGCAGGCAACGACGGCCTGGTCGTCAACGGCACCACCGGCGAGTCGCCCACCACCAGCGACGCGGAGAAAGACCAGCTCGTAAGGGCAGTACTGGAAGCGGTCGGAGACCGGGCCCATGTCGTCGCCGGTATCGGCACCAACGACACCCGCCACAGCATCGAGCTCGCCCGCGCCGCCGAGCGCGCCGGCGCGCACGGCCTGCTCGCCGTCACGCCGTACTACAACAAGCCCCCGCAGGAGGGCCTGCTCCGCCACTTCACGGCCATCGCGGACGCGACCGCGCTGCCCGTGATCCTGTACGACATCCCCGGCCGTAGCGGCGTGCCCATCGACACGGAGACGATCGTCCGTCTCTCCGAGCACCCGCGGATCGTCGCCAACAAGGACGCCAAGGGCGACCTCGGCCGCGCCAGCTGGGCCATCGCCCGCAGCGGCCTCGCCTGGTACTCGGGCGACGACATGCTCAACCTGCCGCTGCTCTCCGTCGGCGCCTGCGGCTTCGTCTCCGTCGTGGGCCACGTCGTCACCCCCGAGCTGCGTGCGCTGCTCGACGCCCACCGCGGCGGTGACGTCCAGAAGGCGACGGAGATCCACCAGAAGCTGCTGCCGGTGTTCACCGGCATGTTCCGCACCCAGGGCGTCATCACGACCAAGGCGGCACTGACCCTCCAGGGCCTGCCCGCCGGTCCGCTCCGGCTTCCCCTCGTCGAGCTCTCGCCGGAAGAAACCGCGCAGCTCAAGGTCGACCTGGCAGCCGGCGGGGTAGAGCTCTGAACAGACTTCACAACTGAATAGACGCATCCCGGCCGACGAGACCGAGACGGGCCGACCCGCAGCGGTCGGCCGACGGACCCGGCTGGACCACAGACAACAGCAAGTGCACGAATGTCATGTACGCCACGTGCCCCCGCGGCAGGTGGCGTACATGGTGAGGAGAGTCTTTTGAGTCATCCGCATCCTGAACTCGGCGCGCCGCCCAAGCTGCCGAAGGGCGGCCTGCGCGTCACCCCGCTCGGCGGTCTCGGTGAGATCGGCCGCAACATGACCGTCTTCGAATACGGCGGACGGCTGCTCATCGTCGACTGCGGTGTCCTCTTCCCCGAGGAGGAGCAGCCCGGCATCGACCTGATCCTGCCGGACTTCACCACCCTCAGGGACCGCCTCGACGACATCGACGGCATCGTGCTCACGCACGGCCACGAGGACCACATCGGCGGTGTCCCGTTCCTGCTCCGGCTGAAGCCGGACATCCCGCTGATCGGCTCCAAGCTGACCCTCGCGCTGATCGAGGCCAAGCTCCAGGAGCACCGCATCCGCCCCTACACCCTCGAGGTGACCGAGGGGCATCGCGAGCGCATCGGCCCCTTCGACTGCGAGTTCATCGCGGTCAACCACTCCATCCCGGACGCCCTGGCGGTCGCCATCCGCACCCCCGCGGGCATGGTCGTCCACACCGGTGACTTCAAGATGGACCAGCTTCCGCTGGACCGGCGCCTCACCGACCTGCACGCCTTCGCGCGGCTGAGCGAGGAGGGCATCGACCTCCTGCTCTCCGACTCGACGAACGCCGAGGTCCCGGGATTCGTCCCGCCCGAGCGCGACATCTCGAACGTCCTGCGCACGGTCTTCGCCAACGCGCAGAAGCGCATCATCGTGGCCAGCTTCGCCAGCCACGTCCACCGCATCCAGCAGATCCTCGACGCCGCACACGAGTACGGCAGGCGCGTGGCCTTCGTCGGCCGTTCGATGGTCCGGAACATGGGCATTGCCCGGGACCTCGGGTATCTGCGGGTCCCGGCCGGCCTGGTCGTGGACGTGAAGACGCTCGACGATCTTCCCGACCACCAGGTGGTGCTCGTCTGCACCGGCTCCCAGGGGGAGCCGATGGCCGCTCTCTCCCGGATGGCCAACCGCGATCACCAGATCCGCATCGTCCAGGGTGACACGGTCATTTTGGCCTCGTCCCTGATCCCGGGGAACGAGAACGCGGTGTACCGCGTGATCAACGGCCTGACCCGCTGGGGCGCGAACGTCGTCCACAAGGGCAACGCCAAGGTCCATGTCTCAGGCCACGCGTCGGCCGGTGAGCTGCTGTACTTCTACAACATCTGCAAGCCGAAGAACCTGATGCCGGTCCACGGCGAATGGCGCCACCTGCGCGCCAACGCGGAGCTCGGCGCCCTGACCGGTGTCCCCAAGGACCGGATCGTGATCGCCGAGGACGGCGTGGTCGTCGACCTGATCGACGGCAAGGCCACGATCGTCGGCAAGGTCCAGGCCGGCTATGTGTACGTCGACGGTCTTTCCGTCGGAGATGTCACGGAGCCCGCGCTCAAGGACCGCCGCATCCTCGGTGAGGAAGGCATCATCTCGGTCTTCCTCGTCGTCGACAGCACGACGGGCAAGGTCGTGGGCGGACCGAACATCCACGCGCGGGGCTCGGGCATCGAGGACTCGACCTTCTCGGCGGTCATGCCGAAGATCGAGGACGCGATCGCCAAGGCGGCCTCCGACGGCGTCGCCGAGCCGCACCAGTTGCAGCAACTCGTGCGTCGCACGGTGGGCAAGTGGGTCTCCGACACCTACCGCCGGCGTCCGATGATCCTCCCGGTCGTCGTCGAGGTCTGACGCCTCCGACGCCACCAACTCCGGAGCGGAGCCCCCGATTTGCATCGGGGCGCTCCGCTCCAGTACGTTTACGTCTCCGCCCGAACGGGAACCCCGCACACTCATGCGTGCTGTGTGGTGCCCGCAGGGGGCGGGGAATTCCGACTCAGAACTTCTGATAAAGTCGGAGTCGCCGGAAAGGGAAACGCGAAAGCGGAGAACTGAAAGGCAAAACCCGCCGGCCGGGAATCGGACACGAAAGAGTCTGATAGAGTCGGAAACGCAAGACTGAAGGGAAGCGCCCGGAGGAAAGCCCCAGAAAATGTTCTGCGGGTGAGTACAAAGGAAGCGTCCGTTCCTTGAGAACTCAACAGTGTGCCAAAAA
>NZ_JBFAQK010000059.1:0-46598 GCF_040677245.1 Streptomyces kurssanovii | reverse complement strand
CGGGGGTCAAGGGTGGGCGCAGCCCATCGCGCAGCGACGCGAGGGAGGAACGACCGAGCGCCCTTGACGCACGCCCCGGAGCCGCGACCATCAAGCCCAGGAGGGCGGCCCCACACCACACCAACGAACCCGGCCGTCCCCGGGACCGTAAGGCGTCGCGCCTGACAACCTGGCTCACTTCAACGCTCACCGATCTCACGCCCGGGCCAGGTCCGCCAACGCGTGGCGGATCGATGCGACGACCGCGTCCGGCGACTGGAAGACCTCGCGCGCCGTGAAGCGCAGCACGCGCCGTACACCCGCGCAGCCGGCCAGCTCGTTGAAGCGTCGGGCGTCGCGCTCATGAGCCGGGCGCGTGCCGTGGAATGCGTAGCCCTCGATCTCGACGACCAGTCCCTCGCCACGGAAGAGGAAATCCGGGCGGAACGTCCTTCCGCCGGTGGTCCGCAGTACGACCTGCGACGCCGGGTGCAGCCCGACGTCGTGCATCCGCAAACGGGCGAACGTCTCCGCCGGCGACCCGGCCGCAGAGTCTGTGAGGCGGAGCCACCGCCGGGCCTGCTGCGCTCCGCGCAGCGGTGCGGCGAGTTCGGACGCGAGTCCGGCGCGGGTCACCAACGCCGGCCGGGACACGTTCGCGACGCGGCGGGGCGACAGCGCGGAGTCGGCGGCGACAACTGCTCCGTCGCGAGGTCCGGCGCGCAGGAGGTCGCCGACTGTGCGGACAGGTGTGGTCACGACCAGCCCATTCCGGACGCACCGGTCGACGTCGGAGAGCCGCAGTAGGTGTACGCGGACGCCACCACGTCGGCGGGAGGAGCCGCGAATCCCAGTGCTGAATTCCAGAGGCTCGAGCTCAGCGTTGCTCGTCAGGAGCTCGATCCGGTGCAGGGCGGCGGCTGTGCCATGACTGCAGACCAGGTGGGGCCGCAGTATTTGCATCGCTCGGGCCCGTACGCGCCAGTCCACGGTCCTACCCGGCGCCAACCACGCGCCCCTCTCGATCTGGAGCCAGCCGTCATGGTGAAGCCGTCGGGTGAGTTGGCGAGGCGGCCACCCGGCAGCCAGAGCCTGCGCGGTCAGCAGTACGTCGTAGTGAGTGAGTCGTGTCAGATCCTGCACAGGCGAAGTGTCCGTAGCCAACACGCAAGTCTGCACCCCCTGTGGACAACTGCCGGGAGGTCGAGTCAGCGCCCTGGCTGACGTTGGCTCAATTGCTGCTGTGAAGTCAGGGGTGTCGGCCGGATAGGATGATCGGCGGCGCAGTTGTGATCACGGGGGAGGCGGCTGTGGCTGACGGAGTAAGTGGAACGGCATCGCCCGACACGGGCCAGTCGTTCGACAGTCTCTACGCGGTGAACCCGCAAATGGCCTTGAAGATCGAGGCCGAGAAGATGGCGGCCTTCAAGTCCCGCGTCGACCGCTTGCTGATCGAGCTCGACGGCTCCGAGGCCGCACCCGGCACGATGGGGGACGACCGCCTTCGCCGTGCCCAGCTCGGCGCTCCGGAACTCGGGGAGGCCCAGTTCCTGTACGAGTCGTACGAGATCGTCCATGACGAGCTGACGAAGCTGTCCAAGGTACTTGGAACCCAGATCGAGGGCATGGGCCTGGCGGTGCAGACCTCCCGCTCGGACTACGCGGACGTCGACGACGACATCCAGGCCCGTATGAAGGCGATCAACGCCGAGGTGGAGTCGTACTACGACAAGAACCGCGACCCGTTCGTCGAGGACGTGCCCGCCAAGAAGGAAGCCGACAAGAAGACCGGCTTCTGACGGCCGACCGACAGCACACCACCACGGGGGCAGGACAACATGGCTGATCAGCCGGACGGCAGAGCGCCGCACCCGCAGCCTCGGAGCACGGACTTCGAGTCGATGACCCACCAGCAGCTCGTCGCGTTGCTGGCCTCCGCCGACCCGTCAGGCGCGTCGACCCTCGCGACGAAGCTGGCGAAGGCGTCCACTGCGATCACGAAGATCGGCGAGGACATCAGGGCGCACGTCACGGGCCTGCCCTGGCACGGCGAGGGAGGCGACGCGTTCCGCAACTGGGGCAGCCAGACGGCGAGCGCGACGCTCCGCCTGGGCCAGTACAGCGAGGTCGCGTCACGCTGGATGGAACAGGTGGCCCTGGCGATCACGGAGGCGAAGGCGGCGATGCCGCCTCTGTCGGAGACGACGCAGGCGCAGGGCGCGCTCCGCAAGGCCGAGTCCGCCCTCGCGGCCGCCACCGACCCGGCCAACCGCAACGACCCCGACGCGCGCACCGTCGCCACCACCGCACAGTCCGACGCGACCGCCGCGCAGGGCCGCATCGACGCGGCGCGGGGCGAGGCGGCGCTGCGGCTGCGGAAGCTGGCGCAGACGTACGAGTTCTCGGCGCAACAGGTCAACGGCGTGACCCCGCCGACGTTTCCGCCGCCGGCGATGCACTTGGGCGGTGAATGGCGCCGCCAGGAAAGGCATCTGGCGTTGCCGGGTGGTGTGGCGGCCGGGCCTTCCCGTGCTGAAGTCGGAGCTGGAGCACCGAGCAACGTTTCTCCCGCCTTCGTGAGCGCCGAGGAGGCGCAGCCCGCGAGACAGTCCGATGAGGTGGCGTCCGGACAGGGGCGCGGTGCTGCCTCGGCCCGCATGGAACTCGACAGTCTGGCGCCTGTGACGTCCCTGCCAGGAGCGCCCGGGAGCCCGCTGCCTTCGACTGATGCCCCCACCGGCCGATCGGAACTGGCAGGAACACCGCCTTCGGTGCCACCTGCTGCTCCCGTACGCAAAGTGGTCATCCCCGCGGCTCCACCGGTCACGGGTCGCCTCGGCGCAGGTGGGCTTCGACAACCCGCACTGCCAGGTCAGGCACCGCAGAGCACCGGCACGCCGGGGCGTCTGCCACGCGACAACGGCATCGTCGGTGGACGGCCGGTCCCTCCGACAGCCAGTGGCCCGGCGAAGGGACTTCCGCGTGGCACCGTCGTCGGGGGTGAGGGGATGATGCCCCGAGGCCCCATGGGTCAGGGCCTCGGTGGGCCCAAGGGGCACGGTGCCTCACAGCAGACTGGGGCCTCCGGGGGCCGCCGACTTGCCCGGGAGACGGGCGGGATCGTCGGCGGTACGCCGCAGCAGACCGGCCGCCCGCTGTCTCGGCCGTTCACGCCGGATGGCACCGGGGCTGTCTCGGGCGCTCACGGCGCTCCCGCCGGCCGTCCGGGCATGGCAGCAGCCCCTCAAGGGGCGAATCGCTCGAACCGTAGCCGCGACGGTCGTGACGGCACTCGGCCCGAGTACCTCACCGAGGACAAAGAGACCTGGGGGCAGAATGACCGTCGTGTCGTGCCACCGGTCATCGAGTGATCAGGCCCAGAAGCCGTATGAAGGATCAGATGAATCCCATGAGCAGCCGACCGGTGAGGCGTCATTCCATCCTTTCGCTGGTAGCGGCGGTGGTGCTGACTGCCGCTACCGGCGCTCCTGCTCACGCGGACACGGTGCGGGATCAGCAGTGGCATCTCGACGCCATGCATGCGGAGGAGATGTGGGCGACGAGCACGGGGCGCGGCGTCACCGTGGCCGTGCTCGACTCCGGTGTCGACGACTCACTGGCTGATCTGCGTGGCCAGATCCTTGACGGCGTGGACTACTCCGGGCTGAAGGGTGACGAGCACACGGACCAAGCAGGACACGGCACGGGTATGGCCGCGCTCATCGCCGCAACGGGGGCGCGTGGCAAGGTGAACGGTTCGTATGGTTTGGCTCCCGGTGTAAAAATTCTTCCGATCAAGATGCCTTACCCAAAGGGCAAACTCGACTTCGGCAGCCTGAACTCTGATCCGAACGGCCCCACGACCATGGCCGAGGCGATCCGGTATGCAGCTGAATCCGATGCGAAGATCATCAACATTTCCATGTCAGTAGGGAATGCCCGAGGCGCTCCTGACGGAGGACCGCCGGAGATCGCCTCGGCGGTCAAAGAGGCCCTGAAGAAGGGCAAGTTGATCTTCGCTGCGGCTGGCAATAGTGGCGACACGACCAACTTCGTCGAGTTCCCGGCCGGCACGCCGGGTGTCGTTGGCGTCGCCGGTGTCGACGAGAAAGCCAAGCCCATGAAGGTCTCCCAGTGGGGTCCTCAGGTCGACCTTGCGGCACCTGGCAAGGACATGGTCAGTGCTTGCCCCGGCGGCACGCAGCTCTGTGGCGGCACCGGCACCAGTGGTGCCACCGCCCTCGCCTCCGCCTCCGCCGCGCTCATCTGGTCGCAGCACCCGGACTGGACCAACAATCAGGTGCTCCGCGTTCTGATGCAGACCGCCAGTGGCAACGAGGACGGTCTCAGCCGGGACGACGTCGTCGGGTACGGAGTGATCCGGCCGCGCGTCGCGCTGAAGAGCCCCGGCGACCCGGGCCCGGCCGACGAGTACCCGATTCCCGACTTCAGCTACGCCGACGCGAAGTCGCCGGCCCCGAAGCCCGACGCCTCCGCGCCCGCGGCCGGGGCCGAAGTGCCCGCCGCCAACTCACCCACCGCGGCCGACGGGGACCCCGACTCGACAACCTTGTGGATCGCCGCAGGCATTGGAGCCGCCGCCCTTCTCGGCGCGGCCATCGCCGTACCGGCCCTCCGCAAGCGCCGCTTCAACGGAAGGACATGAACATGGCGTGGGACGAGTGGGAACAGTCCAAGGCCGCCGTAGCGAGCCGTGCCGACACCACGCAGATGAGGCTCAACCAGCTCCCGGCAGAGGGCAGTGCCGGCCAGGACCTCGTTGTGCACGACGACGTCCTCGGCAAGCTGGGCGACATGGCCCGTTCGCTCAGGAACGGGTTGTCCACCCATGGCGACCACGCTCGCGTCGCGACCTTCGAAGCCTCCAACGATCTCTTCAACAATGGTCTGGACATGGGGGCGGGCCTGCTCGAGGTGCACGACGCGTGGAACACCAAACTGGCCACGCTCAAAGAAGCCTGCGGCCACATCTCGAACCACCTCGACTACTCGCGGTCCGTTCATGCGAAGACAGAGCGGAAGATCGAACTCGATATGAAGGCACTGGACGGCACGCTGATGACGGCGTCGCGTATCAGTGACTTGCTCAAGTGATCTGGCGCCATGGGCGGTTCTGTCGGAGGCTCGGAGAATGAAGATCTCATGGTGACATACCAGGAACTGTACGAACTCAATCTCACCAAGCTGAGCACAGCGGTCACGCACTGGCGGCAGATGCTCGACAAGGTGGTCATTCTCGCCGACGGGGGTGACGGCGAGGTCAATGCCGCCGATCTCGAACGGAGGGCCAACGCGGCGGACTGGAAAGGCGACAACGCGACGGTCAGCAAGAAGTTCACGACAACGACAGCGCGTCAATTCGACGACATGGTCACCGAGGCCCGCAGTATTCACAGCATCCTGAGAGATGCCCACGCGAGTCTGACGAAGCACAGAGGGGACCTCCGAGCCGCGGTCGCCGAATGGTCCAAGAAGCAGGTGTACTTCAACAGCAAGGGGAAAGCCGAGCGCTTCAGCCTGGTCGAGAAGCCCGTGGGGCCGCTCCCGCCTGCCGACCAGGACATGGTGACCGCACAGGCCGACATCGACCGAATCCTGGCGGCTGCGGACGAGACGGACCGGATCACGGCGCGGGCCCTGCGCCGCCACGCTGAAAGCAGGTACGACTTCGACGAGAAGGGCTACACGGGGCTCAAGGACGCCGACCGGCATCAGGGCATCGAGGATGCGGACGCCATGCTGCGTCTCGCGGCCAAGGGGCACGAGATGACCGACGCGGAACTGGAGCGCTTCAACCGGGTTGCCGGCTACCACCGTGACAACCCGGCGTTCGCGGAGCGGTTCGCGACCAAGCTGGGGCCTGAGGGAACTCTCGAATTCTGGCGCTCCCTGGCGGATCCTGGGCAAGGCAGGACACCATCGGGTGACCGGGCCAAGATCCTGGAGACAGTGCAGGACAACCTCGGTATGACGCTCGCCACGGCCAGTCGCGTCGACTCCGCCGCCATGCGGGAGTGGAAGGACGGCATCATCGGACTCGGGGACGACCGGATCCATGGACCGAACGGCGTCCGCAGCGCTCCGTTCGGCTTCCAGGTCTTCGGGCCGTTGATGTCCGAAGGTAAGTGGGATGCCGCATTCCTGAACAAGTACGGCGAGAAGCTGATCGATTTCGAGCGCGGCAAGGCCAAGGACCCGGTGCTGGGCACGCCGGACCTGCTCTGGAAGAACCAGTACAACCCGGCCCAGTTGAGCTACCCGCCAGGCGCCGATTCCGAGAGGGACCCGGTGGCCCACTTGCTGGAGGCGCTGGGGCACAACCCGGAGGCTTCCCTCGAGTTCTTCGGTGGGTCATCCGGCCACGACGGCAAGGGTGGTCTGGAGGAGATCAGCAACTGGGACTACCTCGTCGACAAGGAGAACAAGGACTCGCGGGCCTGGCCGAAGGACGACGACGGCAAGACGACGGGGTACCAGTTCCTGGGTCATGCTCTGGAGTCGGCGACACTCGGGTACGCGTACGACAGCGGTGACCCCTCGATTCCGTCCACGAAGACGGCGGAGGAGATTCAGGCGCGTGAGGGTCGGACGGCGCTCATGGAGAGAGTGGTCGATCACTACAAGACGTCCGACTTGATCGACAAGCAGGATGGAATCCGTGAAAGCCTGGCAAGGATGGCAGCGGGCCACATCGACAGCATCAATTATTCCGAGGCGAACTTCGGGGGCGTTGGCGATAGGGGGGGTCGGGGTGAATTGTTTGGTGCCGAGGTGAATCAGTTGCGCGATTTCGAGTCGAGTACGAGCTTCATCAGGGCCCTGGTTACGGACAAGGATGCTTACGAGATTGTTTCCGCTGCCCAGCAAATCTATGGGGCAAGCGCCATGGCCGCGCACGGTTCCGACGACGCAACTGCGATGGATGTCGGCATGCACAGCGTGAAGATGCACGGAATGCTTGACGAGGTGCGTATGGAAGCCATCGGCAAGGAGTTCGCGGACGAAAAGGGTAAGAGGGATATGGAACTCGCGAAGCAGGGGGCATGGCGGGACTTTGCCGCCTCGGCTGTGATCGGAACCGTGGCCGGTGTGGGCGCTGCTGTCATCGTGCCCGCCGGCGTTGCGGCAGCCATCGCAGTGCCTCTCGCCTTTGAGGTGGCAGGCGGTGCTGCTGAGACGCACTTCGCAACCCAGACGATGGATTGGCTGAAGGAGCACGAATACAACAATAGAGATGAGGCCGTGGATGCTATCCAGCAAGCAACGGTGGAAGGAGAGCAGAATGCCATGGCTCCGCTCCTCAATTGGGCTGAGTCGCGCGGCATGGGGCAGCGCCGGGTCTGGGACATCATGGACGACGCTGAGGTTCAATATCAAACGGGGGCACGGCGCACCGACACCGACAATGCGCGAGGGCACTGATGTCGAGGCGAGTAGTTCCCTCCACGCTGACACTGGTCTCACTGCTGGCAGGCGCTGGGTGTGCAGGCGAACAAGAGGTAAGTAGCCCCCAAGTGACAGCGAAGGCGTGTAGGGAAATTCTCGGTGATGCCGGTGTTGGGTGGCTGCAGGATGGCGTCGGCAAGGGGGGTGAACTCACGATGTCAAGTACTAACGACCTTGAGGATGCTCGGCTCAGCTTCCGGAGTCAGCTCCGCGACTGGACACCGGAAAGGAAGGGTACCCCCTACTACTCGGCCCCCAGTTTCTGCACCGCGACTGATGGATTTGGCGAGTTCTCCTTGGAGTTCGGACCTTCCATCCTCCCGCTCGATGCCCCCATCTCTGGGGAAAACGAGGATGGCTTGATTGTAACGCCAGTGAATTCGGACGTCCGGTTGCTTTTGAAACTTGGTGCGGTGGATGTCAGCTATCATGTTTTCGTTGGCTGCAAGATCCCCGGTACGCCGGCACAGCAGAAGAACGATGTGCCACTTGAGGGGCAGATGAGGGACGGGGTCAACGGCAACTCGAGCGCTCGTGTCCACTTCACCCACCTGCTTCATTCCGCCAAGGTCATGACCAAAGCCATCGGCTGCGAGAACAAGCCAGTCATCCCTGCCGAGCCGCCCTCGTCCGTGAAGTGACCGACCGTCGCGACGCGCGAGACGGACGCAGAACTACGAGGGAGGGCGGCTGAGCTCATCGGCCGCGCTGCGTGATCGTCAGGCGCGAGCCCGCCCGCACCCCCCACCCCGCCATCGCGCCCGCCTCCGTCTCCAGGACGTGCCTGGCCCGCGGGCGCGGCAGGCCCACCCGCCCCGGGCGCATCGTCCGGACGGTGAGGACGCGCAGGTCGCGGTCCAGGTAGGCCACGTCGATGGGGAAGCGCATCCCCAACGAGTGGACGCTGCCGCACGGCGTCAGGAGCATCGCGCCCTCGATGCCGTCGCGGCCGAGGAGGCCGCGGCGGCGCGTGCGGTACGTGGCGGCGATCTCGACCGGGGCGACGTCAAGGCCGTCGACCGTCAACCTGCCCGTGCCGTCGTGCCATTGCCGCCGCCTCATGGCGTTCACGCTATCGCTCGATCGTCCTAGGGTCAGGGGTGTGGAAGCAGCGTTGGTGTTCGTTGCCGCCCTGTGGGGTGCCGGGGCCGGGTGGTTGTGTCCGCGGGCGGCGTACCGGCTCGCCGTCGAGCCGGGGGAGGCGTGGCGTGCGGAGTGTCCGGCGGGGCATCCGTACGGTGGGTGGGTGGGTAGGGCGTGTTGCCCGGCCCAGTTGCCGGCGCGCAGAGCCGCGCCGCTCGTGACCGCGGCGGTGTGCGCCGCGCTGGCCGCTGCGGCCGGTGCGCGGCCCGAATTGGTGGCCTGGCTGGTGCTGGTGCCCTTCGCCGTACTGCTGGCGGTGGTCGATGTGAGGGTGCGCCGGCTGCCGGATCACCTGACGCTGCCGTTGGCTGCCGGGGCGGTGCTCCTGCTCGGGGGCGCCGGTCTGCTGCCGGGCGCCGGTGGGTCGTGGTCGACGGCGCTGCTCGGCGGTGTGGTTCTCGGGGGCGTGTACTTCGTGCTGTTCCTGATCCGTCCCGGCGGCATGGGCTTCGGGGATGTGAAGCTGGCGCTGTCGCTGGGCGTCGTCCTCGGCTGGTACGGCTGGGCGGTGCTCTTCGCGGGCGCCTTCGCCGGCTTCCTGCTCGGCTCGCTCTACGGCCTCGGGCTCATCGCCCTGCGCCGCGCGGGGCGCAGGAGCACGATCCCGTTCGGGCCGTTCATGATGTCGGGGGCCTGGCTCGGTGTCCTGCTCGGCGCCCTCGCTTTGCGCTGACGCGGGAATGGACGAGACGCGGTGGGACCCGGCCGCGCAGAATCGATCTCATGGACTCCATCGCGAAGAAGCCCGTGAACCTCACCGAAGCCCTCGCCACCTTCGACGACGTGTACAGTACAGCCCCCGCATCGTCGCCCGGATGAACGACTACGACGTCCGCATCGCGCACACCCTTGGCGACCACGTGTGGCATGTGCACGAGGACACGGACGAGTTCTTCCTCGTCCTCGACGGGGAGTTCGACATCGCCCTGCGGGCCGCCGACGGCACCGAGTCCACGGTCGAGCTGCGCAAGGGCGACACCTTCGTCGTCCCGAAGGGCACCGAGCACAAGCCCACCTCCACCGGCGGCTCGATCCTCATGTTCGAGCCGTCCGGTACGAAGTCCACCGGTGACCGTCACGAGGGTGAGCTCCCGGACAACGTCGACAGCACGACCGGCCACGACCTGGAGTAGCCATGCCTCTCGGGGCCTGAGTGGCCGTCATGCGTGCGGTCCGACCGACACCGTGCTCAGCGTCAACTCGGCGCGGCTTTCCAGGATCTCGGCGACCCGGTCCACCTGGGCGGCGAGCGCGGTCCGGGCGCGCGCCGAGTCGAGTGCGGGGCCGATCGGTTCGACGGTAACCAGGAGGCGCTTGCCCGAGCGGCGCTGGTGCCAGACGCCGGCGGCGGTCCCGTCCACCAGCACCACCGGGTAGTTGCCCGCCTGGCCGCCCGCCAGGGCCCGGGCGTAGGCGGCGCCGGGGAAGAGCCGCTCGCGGGGCCGGCTGGCGATCAGGTACGCGTCGAAGTAGGGGAGCAGATGTACGCCCTGCGGCGGGGCGGAGTCCGGGAAGGCGGTGTCGCCGGAGACGACCCAGGCCGGCGCGCCGTCGAAGACGACCTCCTCGATACGGCCGGCGGTCGCCTGAGCTGCGAATACGTCACGCGCCCACGCCGGCGGTGCCGCCAGCCACTTGGCGAAGTGCGCCGGGGTGGCCGGGCCGTATGCGTGCAGGTAGCGCTGTACGAGTTCCGGCACGGCTCGAGGCCCGTCCGCCGGCGTGACGCCGGGGCTGGTGTACGTCACCTTGCGGCCGCGGTTGGGGCCGAAGGCGAGGGCGCCGCGGTGGGCGGCCGTGTGGGCCGCCTGCCGCCAGCGCGGCCACTTGTCCTGGAAGGCTTCCATGACCCGGTCCCCGGCCCAGGGGCCCGTGCGGTCCACGATCGCCTCCGTCAGTTCGTCGACGGTCAGCGGCTCACCGGCCAGAGCGTCGCGGATGGCCTCGACGACCTCGTCGGTCTGCTGCGGAGTCATCCGTACGTCGTCGGGCCAGGGATCGGGCCCGGCCGGGATCGCGGACAGGGCGCCCGTCCACATCGGCAGGTCCGCCGTGGGAAGCAGGTGGACGGTGCCGCGCGGGCCGTACGTTTTGGTCAGGGTCCGGTCGCTCCAGAGCGCCTCGCGTACGTCCGTCCGGGTCGTGCCGGCCGGCAGTCGCAGCGCTGTCGACAGCTCCGCCGCGGACATCACCTGGGCGTGTGCGCCGAGCATCGCGCCCACGACGTCGGCGGGGGAGCCGAGGCCCGCGCCTTCTGGGCCTTCCCGGCCGGCCGGTCCTTGGGCGGTCAGCCCCTGGACCGTGAGGCCCTGGCGGGCCAGTCGCCGGGCACTCGCCCGCGTCCACGTCACGTCAGTCGTCGTCATGCGGAGACGGTAAGCGCCATATAGGTCAGAACCTGTCCTGTATAAGCCAAATAGGCGCGGCGGTCGGGCATTTGACGGAACGTCACTACATTCGTCAACGACGCGCCTCGCGGCCCGGGTCCCCCGTGGGAGGGACGGTTCCGGGGCATCGGGGCTGGTACCGCCCCGCCCCTCGCGCCGCCCGGCGAATTCCGCCCCCACTTCCGGCATGGCGTGGCACCGCGCACCGCTTACGAAGGGTTATGGTGGAAACCCCCCCTCGGGCCGGTCCGTATCCCCCCCACGGACCGGCCCGTTTTATGTCTCCGCCCGACGGGTCAGCCCCGGTCGGCCCAGATGTTCGTGCCCTTCGTGTCCACCGCGAAGGTGTCGATCTCCTCCAGCTCCGCCTGCGTCAGAGGCGCCCCGGCCAGCGCCGCGACGTTCTCCTCGAGCTGCTTCACGCTCGACGCGCCGATGAGCGCGGACGTCATGCGCGGGTCCCGCAGCACCCACGAGATCGCCAGCTGGGCCAGCGACTGGCCACGGCGCGCGGCGATGTCGTTGAGTCCGTTGAGCCGGCGCACGACCTCGTCGGACAGCAGGTTCGGGTCGAGCGACTTGCCCTGGGTGGCCCGCGAGCCCTCGGGGATGCCCTTCAGGTACTTATTGGTGAGCAGCCCCTGCGCGAGCGGCACGAAGGAGATGCAGCCCATACCGGCGCTCTCCAGGGTGTCCAGCAGGCCGTCGTTCTCGATCCAGCGGTTGATCATGGAGTACGAGGGCTGGTGGATGAGCGCCGGGACACCCATCTCCTTCAGCAGCCCGGCCGCCTCCGCCGTCTGCTCCGCGTTGTAGGAGGACACGCCCACGTACAGGGCCTTGCCCTGGTGCACGGCGGATGCGAGCGCTCCCATCGTCTCCTCGAGCGGAGTCTCGGGGTCGAAGCGGTGGGAGTAGAAGATGTCGACGTGGTCGAGGCCCATCCGCTTCAGGGAGGCGTCCAGCGACGACAGCAGATACTTGCGCGAACCCCACTCGCCGTAAGGGCCGGGGTGCATGAGATAGCCGGCCTTGGTGGAGACGACGATCTCGTCCCGGTAGCGGGAGAAGTCCTGCGCGAAGATCTTGCCGAAATTCAGCTCGGCGGATCCGGGCGGCGGTCCGTAGTTGTTCGCAAGGTCGAAGTGGGTGACGCCCAGGTCGAAGGCGCGGCGCAGGATCGTGCGCTGCGAGCCCAGCGTGCGGTCGTCGCCGAAGTTGTGCCAGAGGCCGAGGGAGAGCGCGGGCAGCTTGAGGCCGGAGCGGCCGCTGCGGCGGTACTCCATGGACCCGTAGCGGTCGGCGTCGGCGAGGTAATAAGGGGAATCAGTCACGCTTCCCTCCTTATCACGGACTTGTGACACTCCGGGTTGGGCCGCCGTGCCCGGCCCGCAGTAGGGTTGCGCCTTCGGGGACTGCCGCATGGAGGGGTGTAAGAACTGTGAACCTGCGCGACCTGGTGTACAGGCTCTACGCACGCCGGGTGGAAGGCCGCCTCGACCATGCCCAGGTGCCCAAGCACATCGGTGTCATCCTCGACGGCAACCGCCGCTGGGCGAAGGCGTCCGGCGGCACGGCCGCACAGGGACACCAGGCCGGTGCCGACAAGATCTCCGAGCTGCTCGGCTGGTGTGCGGAGACCGACGTCGAGGTCGTCACCCTCTGGCTCCTTTCCACGGACAACTTCGACCGGCCCGAAGAAGAGCTCAAGCCGCTTCTGGGCATCATCGAGAACACGGTGCGTAACCTCGCCGCCGACGGGCGCTGGCGGGTGCACCACGTGGGCACCCTGGACCTGCTGCCCGACCACACGCAGCGGGTCCTGAAGGAGGCCGAGCAGGCCACGGCGGACGTGAAGGGAATACTGGTCAACGTCGCCGTCGGCTACGGCGGCCGCCAGGAGATCGCGGACGCGGTCCGTTCGCTGCTGCTGGAGCACGCGGCGAAGGGCACGAGCTTCGAGGAGCTCGCCGAGATCGTCGACGTCGAACACATCTCCGAGCACCTGTACACGCGGGGGCAGCCGGATCCCGACCTGGTGATCCGTACCAGCGGGGAGCAGCGGCTCTCCGGCTTCATGCTCTGGCAGAGCGCACACTCCGAGTACTACTTCTGCGAAGTCTTCTGGCCGGCGTTCCGTAAGGTCGACTTCCTGCGCGCACTGCGCGACTACGCGGCGCGCCACCGCCGCTACGGCGCCTGACGGCCGCGCCGCCTCTCCCTGAACCGGGCCCCGCCCCGGTCCCCTTCACGCTCCGCCCGGGACCGCCGTGTCGCCTCCCCCGCGTGGCGCGGCAGCCGCGCGCCCCCTCGACGCGCCTCGTCACCGCACGTTCATCCGGCAGACGCCCGGCCTCCTGGCATGGCCGCACTTGTTCGAGGGCATACCTCTTGCAGGTCGACGTCCGATCCACGAACGTCGTATCTCAGTGAGCGGCTCACGCCGCCCACCCGGGAGGCCCTTTGCACACGAAGGACTGCACCAGCGGTGCGGACCACGCGGAGGGCCGGCGCTCGGCCCGCGCATCGTGGCCTGAGCCCGGCCCGTCCCCCGCTTCGGCGGGAGGACCCATGGCCCGCGACGCCGTCGCACCCCGACCTCGTCCGAGGGGGTACGTCCTTCCGTGGTGAACAGCACAAAGCGCCGTATGAACGACCGGCGCACCTACGTTCTCGACACCAGCGTCCTGCTGGCGGACCCGAAAGCCATGAGCCGCTTCGACGAGCACGAGGTCGTGCTCCCCGTCGTCGTGGTGACGGAGCTGGAGGCCAAGAGGCACCATCCGGAGCTCGGCTACTTCGCCCGGCAGGCGCTGCGCCTGCTGGACGACTTCCGTGTCCGGTACGGCCGCCTCGACTCTCCGCTGCCCATCGGGGACCTCGGTGGCACGCTGCGTGTCGAGCTCAACCACTCGGATCCCGGCGTACTGCCGGCCGGTTTCAGGCTGGGGGACAACGACTCACGGATTCTGGCCGTCGCGCGCAACCTCCAGGCGGAGGGGTACGACGTCACGGTCGTCTCCAAGGACCTGCCGCTGCGCATCAAGGCGTCGTCGGTCGGCCTGCTCGCGGAGGAGTACCGCGCGGAGCTCGCCATCACCGACACGGGCTGGACGGGCATGACCGACCTGCCCCTGACGGCGGAGCAGGTCGACCTGCTGTACGGGGAGGAGACGCTGTACGTACCGGAGGCGGCGGATCTCCCCGTGCACACCGGTCTGGTGCTGCAGTCCGAGCGCGGCAAGGCGCTGGGGCGGGTCACCGCCGAGGGCAACGTCCGCCTGGTACGGGGCGACCGCGAGGTGTTCGGCATCCACGGACGCAGCGCCGAGCAGCGCATCGCCCTCGATCTGCTCCTCGACCAGGAGGTCGGCATCGTCTCGCTCGGCGGCCGGGCCGGCACCGGCAAGTCGGCGCTGGCGCTGTGCGCGGGCCTCGAGGCGGTCCTCGAGCGCAGGCAGCACCAGAAGGTGATGGTCTTCAGGCCGCTCTACGCGGTGGGCGGGCAGGAGCTCGGCTATCTGCCGGGCACCGAGGCCGAGAAGATGAGCCCGTGGGCGCAGGCGGTCTTCGACACGCTGTCCGCCGTCGCGGGCCGTGAGGTCATCGAGGAGGTCCTGAACCGCGGCATGCTGGAGGTCCTGCCGCTGACGCACATCCGGGGCCGTTCCCTTCATGACGCGTTCGTCATCGTCGACGAGGCCCAGTCGCTGGAACGGAACGTACTCCTGACGGTTCTGTCCCGTATCGGGGCGAATTCCCGGGTCGTCCTCACGCATGACGTGGCTCAGCGGGACAACCTCCGGGTCGGCCGCTACGACGGAGTGGTCGCGGTGGTGGAGAAGCTGAAGGGGCATCCGCTGTTCGCGCATGTCACCCTCACCCGCTCGGAGCGTTCACCGATCGCCGCGCTGGTGACCGAAATGCTGGAGGACGGGCACATTTGATCCGTTAGGCCCCAGGGGCCTATCTGGCAAAAAGGGCAAGTCACTTGACGCCGCCCGGCGAAGCGCAAGAGCGTAGCCGGGCGGCGTCGTGCTGTCCGCCGATTCCTTCAAAAGCCCTGGCTCAAACGGGGTGTGAGCTTTCACACGCAACGAAGAATTGCCTTGCGGCCTCGCCCTGCGGCAGAGTCTTGCTTCCGTCAGGCCCCGCATGCGACACATCCGCACCACAGTTGGTGCACAGCAACACACAATTCAAGACATGTCAGTCGCATGCCGCCCGCGAGCACAATGCGGCAGCTCCCCCCGGGAGTTGCCCACCGGGCCCGCGCCTCCCGTGACCCGATCAGTGGGGAGGCCAGCGTCAGGGGCAAGATTTCGCTCGCGGGGTCACCTGTGCGAGCGATGCTGGAAGGAAACCGTGTGAGCCGGATCTCGGTCCGGGGATTCGCAGTGGCTTCGGCTACTGCGGTCACCACCGTCGGCGCCGTCGTCGGCGTCGCGTCGGGCAACACTCAGCCCTCGGGCGACAACCTCGAGACGACTGCCGCCGACGCGACGCTCCTCGCGGACATTCCCATGGGCGAGCAGGCCCAGATCCAGGTGTCGTCCCTGACGCAGCAGGCCGACGCACAGGCCGCTGCCGCGGACGCGGCTGCGAAGAAGTCCGCCGAGGAATCGGCACGCATCCAGGCGGCCGAAACCGCCAAGGCGAAGAAGGAAGCCGCCGAGGAGCAGGCGAAGAAGGAGCGCGAGGAGGCCGCGGCCGCGGAGGCCCGCGCCAACCGCGACTCCGTCCGCGACGCGTCGAGCTTCTCCACCCAGGCGTCCTACAGCATCGCCGAGGTCCAGGCGATGGCACGCCAGATGGTGCCCGCCGACCAGTTCCAGTGCTTCAGCAACATCGTGGACCACGAGTCCAGCTGGAACTACCGCGCGCAGAACCCGTCTTCCGGTGCGTACGGCCTCGTCCAGGCACTGCCGGGCTCCAAGATGTCCACGGCCGGCGCCGACTGGCAGACCAACCCGGCCACCCAGATCAAGTGGGGCCTGAACTACATGGACAGCCGCTACGGCAGCCCGTGCGGCGCCTGGTCGTTCTGGCAGGCGAACCACTGGTACTAGCAGGCCTCCGGCCCGCCGGTCGCTCAACTTTTCGGAGCCCCTCACCGTCCTACGGTGAGGGGCTCCGTGCGTGTACGGTCTCCATTCGGTACTCCCCGGCGGGGGACACCCGTGCCTCGAGGGCGCAGGGGGAGAGTGGCGGGGGGAAGAGGAAGCATCATGTCGAAGGTTCCAGGATGGCTCGGCCGGGTGGGCGCCGGGCTGACCCGGATGGGAGAGCGTCTCGAGGAGCGCCGTAACGAGGGCGCCCCGGACGCCGACGACGAGCTGCCCGGCGCCCCGCGGCTCCCCGAGAGCGTTCCCCCGCCGCCTGCCTACGCGCCGGCCGTGTCCGCGAAGCCCGACCCGGTCGCCGCCATCCCCTGGGGGATGCGTGTCGCGGCGGAGGCGGGCTGGCGGCTGCTCGTACTGGCGGGCACCCTCTGGGTGTTGATGCGGGCGATCAGCGCCGTGCAGTTGGTGGTGCTGGCGTTCGTGGCGGCCCTGCTCGTCACCGCGATGCTCCAGCCGACCGTCGCCCGGCTGTGCAGGCTCGGCCTCCCGCGGGGCTTCGCCACCGCGGTGACGGCGATCCTCGGCTTCGTCATCATGGGCCTGGTCGGCTGGTTCGTGGTGTGGCAGGTGATGGACAACCTGGACAACCTCTCCGACCGCGTCAGGGACGGCATCGACGAGCTGAAGCGCTGGCTCCTGGACAGCCCGTTCCATGTGACGGAGAGCCAGATCAACGACATCGCGCAGAACCTCAGCGACACCATCGGCACCAACACGGAGGAGATCACCTCGGCGGGTCTCCAGGGTGTGAGCGTGATGGTCGAGGTGCTCACCGGGATACTGCTGGCGATGTTCTCCACGCTGTTCCTGCTGTACGACGGCAGGCGCATCTGGGAGTGGGTGCTCAAACTCGTCCCCGCACAGGCGCGGCAGGGGGTCGCCGGTGCCGGACCGCGTGCCTGGCGCACCCTGACCGCGTACGTCCGCGGCACGGTGATAGTGGCACTGATCGACGCGATCTTCATCGGCCTCGGGATCTACTTCCTCGATGTGCCGCTGGCCGTGCCGCTCGCCGTGTTCATCTTCCTTTTCGCCTTCATCCCCCTGGTCGGCGCGGTCGTCTCCGGCGCTCTCGCGGTGGTCGTCGCGCTGGTCACGCAGGGCGTGTTCACGGCGCTCATGGTGCTGGTCGTCGTCCTCGCGGTCCAGCAGATCGAGGGCCATGTGCTGCAGCCGTTCATCCTGGGCCGCGCGGTGCGGGTGCACCCGCTCGCCGTGGTGCTCGCCGTGGCCTGCGGCGGACTGACCGCCGGTATCGGCGGCGCGGTGGTGGCGGTCCCGCTGGTCGCCGTGACCAACACGGTCGTCGGCTATCTGCGGGTGTACGGCCAGGAACAGGCGCTGCGCCACTCCCCGCCGCCGCACGGCTCGACGTCCCTCGACGCGGCGGCGGCGACGGCCGCGGCGGAGGAGTCCCGGCCGGGGCGGAACCGGACACCGGAGGAGTCGGAGTGATCTCGGAACCGGAGCTCGTGCCTGAGGGGTACTTCGGCGCGGCCGAACTCCCCGGACAACGCCCGGCCGCCGACGACGTGGTGGCGGAGGACCAGGGCCCCGCGGGCCCGCGCCGCGCCCTTCCCGCCTGGCTGTGGGCACTCGGCGGCGCGGTCGTCGCGTCGGCGGTGTGGGCGGGCGGCCTGTACGTGCACTCCGCCGCCGAACCGGACCTCGGGGGGTACCGCGTGAGCCGGAACCTGTGCCTGGACGCGGAGTTGAAGGCGCTGTCGGCCGCGATGGGCGAGCGCGTGGGCCAGGGCTCGGCATGGCGCAGTACGCACGAGAGCCTCGACGACGCGTCGTGCTACTTCGAGATGAGGCCGACGGGGTACGAACTCCCGACCGACGAGGACGGGAACGAGCTGGGCTCGCTGCCGAGCGTCTCGGTGGGCTACACCCTGCACAAGAAGACCGATCCGGGCCCCGAGTTCGAGGGGGCCGTGGCAGCCCGCCACACAGCCGTCGAAGAAGCAGCCGTCGAGGAATCAGACGAGTCGGTCGGCGACGACGGGACGGCACTGCGGCGCGTCGACGGTCTCGGTGACATGGCCTTCGTCGTCCGGGACAGCGGCGGCATCACTCTGGAGGTGCTGGACGGCCAGGCGGTGCTCACCATGTCGACCAGCAGCGACTGGGACGCGGAGACCGGTGAGCCGCTCACGGACGTGGCCGACTTCGAGCCGATGATGGCCGAGGACATGAAGGCCTTGATGGCCAGGCTGAAGAGCTGACGGCACACAGAAGGGCCCCGCCGGCCGTTTCCGGTCGGCGGGGCCCTTCTGCGCGAGTGCGAGGACTACTCGGCCATGACGGCCTCTGCGTCCAGCGTCGTACCCACGGCCTGGATCACCGCGGCGATCTTGACGGCCTCCTGGATCGTCTCGCGGTCCACTCCGGCCTTGCGCAGCACCTGCTCGTGGGAGTCGAGGCACTGGCCGCAGCCGTTGATGGCGGAGACGGCGAGCGACCACAGCTCGAAGTCGACCTTCTCCACACCGGGGTTGCCGATGACGTTCATCCGCAGACCGGCACGGAGCGTCCCGTACTCCGGGTCCGACAGCAGGTGCCGGGTCCGGTAGAAGACGTTGTTCATCGCCATGACCGCGGCGGCCGACTTGGCGGCGGTGTACGCCTCGGGCTTGAGGTTGGCCTTCGCCTCCGGCTCCAGCTCGCGCAGCACCCGCGGCGAACGCGAGGCGATCGCGCAGGCCAGCACGGTGCCCCACAGCTGCTGCTGGGGAAGCTCGCTGTTGCCGATGACCGAGCCGAGGTTCAGCTTCAGGTCCTTGGCGTAGTCCGGTACGGCGGCCTTCAGTTCATCGAGAGCCATGTCGGATCACTCGCCCGACAGCAGCGCGACGGGGTCGAGGGTGTTCTCGCCCTTGGTCCAGTTGCACGGGCACAGCTCGTCGGTCTGCAGGGCGTCCAGCACGCGCAGGACCTCCTTGGGGTTACGGCCGACGGACCCGGCGGTCACCATGGTGAACTGGATCTCGTTGTTCGGGTCGACGATGAAGACGGCGCGCTGCGCGAAGCCGTCCTCGCCCTCGATGCCCAGGTCGCGCATGAGCTCGTGCTTCGAGTCGGCCATCATCGGGAAGGGCAGGTCACGCAGGTCGGCGTGGTCCTTGCGCCAGGCGTGGTGGACGAACTCGGAGTCGCCGGAGAAGCCGAGGATCTGGGCGTCACGGTCGGCGAACTCGTCGTTCAGCTTGCCGAACGCGGCGATCTCGGTCGGGCAGACGAAGGTGAAGTCCTTGGGCCACGCGAACACGACCTTCCACTTGCCCTCGTAGGACTTGTGGTTGATCTCCTCGAACTCCTTGCCGCTCTCCAGCGAGACGCAGGCAGTCAGCTCGAACGTGGGGAACTGGTCACCGACAGTGAGCACGCGCTCTCCTTGCAAACAGGATTTCCCTTTTGGGGGCATCCGGTGGGGTTGGACGGATCTTGATAGTGGCACAGAGTGCATTGATCGCGGAAATAGCTAGACTCGGTCATCGCGATCGGAGGTACCTATCAGTGGCCGTCATAAACAGGGGCAAACAGCCGAGCCTCGCACAGCTGCGCGCCTTCGCGGCCGTGGCGGAGCATCTGCACTTCCGGGACGCGGCGGCGGCGATCGGGATGAGTCAGCCCGCGCTGTCCGGCGCCGTCTCGGCGCTCGAGGAGGCACTCGGTGTCCAGCTCCTCGAGCGTACGACGCGCAAGGTGCTCCTCTCCCCGGCCGGGGAGAGGCTCGCGGTCCGGGCAAGGGCCGTCCTGGAAGCCGTCGGCGCCCTCATGGACGAGGCGGAGGCGGTACGGGCGCCGTTCACGGGCGTGCTCCGGCTGGGCGTGATCCCGACGGTCGCGCCGTATCTGCTGCCGACCGTGCTGAAGCTGGTCCACGAGCGGTACCCGGAGCTCGACCTCCAGGTGCATGAGGAGCAGACCTCGTCACTGCTGGAGGGGCTCGGCGCGGGGCGGCTGGACCTGCTGCTGCTGGCCGTGCCGCTCGGTGTGCCCGGTGTCACCGAACTGCCGCTGTTCGACGAGGACTTCGTCCTGGTCACCCCCGAGGACCACTGGCTCGGCGGCCGTCAGGACATCCCGCGCGAGGCGCTGCGCGAGCTGCATCTCCTCCTCCTCGACGAGGGGCACTGCCTGCGGGACCAGGCTCTCGACATCTGCCGCGAGGCGGGCCGCACCGAAGGCGCCCCCGTGACCACGACCGCGGCGGGCCTCGCCACGCTCGTCCAGCTCGTCGCGGGCGGCCTCGGCGTGACACTGCTGCCGCGGACGGCCGTCGATGTGGAGACCGGCCGCGCCGGCCGCCTCCAGACCGGCTGGTTCGCCGACCCGGCGCCGTCGCGCCGGATCGCGCTGGCGATGCGGTCGGGAGCCGCCCGGGGCGGCGAGTTCGAGGAGTTCGCAACGGCGCTGCGAGAGGCGATGGGCGCGCTGCCGGTGCGGGTCGCGCCCTGAGAGGACGGCCCGCGCCGGGCGGGCGTCACTCCGTCCGCAGGCCCCCCGGGCGCATCAGCCGGACCAGCACGGGCAGGCTCAGCAGCGTCACCACGAGGATCAGACCCGCTCCCATGCCGGCCACCGGGAGGAACGATCCCCAGTGCGTGACCGGCTTCCCGATCATCCGCAGCATCGCGGCGCCCAGCCCGATGCCGGCCGCGACCGCCATCGCCGTACCGAGCACCACCAGGACGGCCGTCTGCAGCAGCACCGACCAGGCCAGGGTGGCGCGGCCGGTGCCGAAGGCCACCAGCACCGCCAGCAGCCGCCTGCGCTCCCTGAGCTGTTCGATCTGGGCCACCGCCATCGACGCGGCGATGAGCCCCATCGTCGCGGTGGCGGCGGCGAGCAGCCCGGTCCGGACGCTCTCGTACTGCCGGTCCCGTTCGATCTTGTGAATGGTCCGCACCCGGACCGGGGCGTCGATCCGTGCGGCGGTGTTCCGCACGAACTCCTTCGCGTCCGGCACGCTCTCGTCGATCTGCACCAGCGCCGTGGTCCAGGCGCCGGGGAGAGCGGACACGTCCACGGCCCCCGGTGTCGCGAGGATGCCGGTGTGCTCCTCGCCCACCGGGTCGGGCCGCGCCATGACCGTGGGTGACCGCTCCGGCAGGGTCCACAGCTTCGGCGCGGAGCCGTCGAAGGGGGTGTCGCTGTTGAGGTTCACCTGCTTGCCCTTGCGGGCGGTCCTGTCGATCCAGTCGCCCGGCGGCTCGTCACGGACGCTGTGCACGACGAACGTGTCGCCGTCCGCGCAGGAGCGGATGCGGGCCAGTTCCCGCAGGGTGGGGCAGTCGCCGACCGTCATCAGGGTCGTGGGCCGGATGTCCTCCTCGGCGACGGGCTCCGGGGACACCACGTACGCCTCCACCGTGCCGATCACCCCCCGCACGCCGTCCGTTGCGCGGAACTCCCTGATCATCTCGGCGGCCAGTTCACCGCTCGGGAATTCCGCGGAGACCGTCAGCTGCGCCCGCTCGGAGTCCTCTCCGGTCACGCGGTTGAAGTCGTCGTGCACCGCGGCGAACACCATCTGCAGCGCGATCGCTCCCGCCACCGCGACCGTGATGCCGCCCACCGCCCTGGTCGCGGAGGTGCTGCCCAGCTGGAGCCGGCGCACGGCCAGTTGCCACGCCACGGGGCCGCGGCCGAGCCGCCGGACCACGGCGTCGACGAGCCAGGGCAGCAGTGCGGTCAGCGAGAACAGCACCAGCAGCGTCCCCGCGGCGACGGGCCACGGTTCGACGACGTCCGAGTCCTGGCCGACGGTGCCGGTCGCCAGGAGCACGGCCAGTCCCGCGGGCAGCATCAGCAGCCGCCACCACAGGCGGCCGCGGCGCGGTGCCGACCGCCGTACGACACCCAGCGGTTCGATCGTCACGGCGCGCATCGCCAGCAGTGCCACCACCACCGACACGACCGGCACGGCGAGCAGGATCAGCGCGCCGAGCCAGGGCACCGGTACGACGTCGGAGGGGAAGGCGCTGAGGTCCCACACCCGTACGGAGCCGGCGATCAGCCGCCCTCCGGCGAACGCCCCGGCTCCGACGGCCAGTCCGAGCACGGCGCCGAACAGCGCCTCACCGGCCGCGATCCAGCGGGTCGTCCTGGCGTCCGCCCCCACCAGGCGCAGGGCGGCGAGCCGTCGGTCGCGCTGCTCGCCGCCGAAACGGACCGCGGTCGCGATGAAGACGGTCACCGGTACCAGCAGCACCACGCACGCCAGGACGACGACGACGATGAGCACGGGGGCCATCGGATCGCCGCCGCCCCGGGTGCCGTAGCCGTCGACCCGCACACCGCCGGTGTCGGTGGTCAGGGTGGAACTGCCCGCGTAGAAGCGCAGTTCGCCCGGATCGAGAAGGCCGGCGTCGCCGATGAGGCCCACCGTGCGGTGGTGCAGGCGTTCCTTCAGCAGCCGCCCCTCCGGGGAGGCCAGCAGATCGGCGAGCGCGGGGGAGACGTACATCTCGCCGGCCGCCGGGGCACGGTCGAGGCCCGGCGGCAGCGCCGGATCGGCGCCGTCCGGCCGCAGGATCTCGCCGCCGACGGTCTCCGTGCGGTAGTCGGTGTCGGCCGGCGCCGTCACCAGGCTCGTCGCGGAGACCGGCGCCTGCTCGCCCGGCTCCGGTCCGACGGCGGTCCTGGCGGCGGTACGGCTGTCCCGGGCGTCCATCATCTGCGGTACGGACGCGGCGATGAGCAGCAGCCCGACCCCGAGGCCCACTCCGAGGGCGGTGAGCGCGGTACGGGTCAGGCCCTCACGGCCGCCGGAGACGGCGAACCGGACGCCCATGGCGAGGTCCCGCAACCGCGCTGCGGGCCCGCGGTGCGGACGCCGCGCGGGAGGCGGCAGGTCCGGTGCCGTACGCGAGGGACGCGGCTCGTGCCGTGTCGTGCTCATGCGACCCGCTCGGGGTCGCGCGTCCTGCCGTCCCGCACGATGATCTCCCGGTCCGAGTAGGCGGCGACGCGCGTCTCATGGGTGACCAGTACGACGGCCGTGTTCTGCCGGCGGGCCGTGTCGGTGAGCAGCGACATCACCCGCTCGCCGTTCAGCGTGTCCAGGGCGCCCGTGGGTTCGTCGGCGAAGACGACCTTGGGCGAGGCGACCAGCGCCCGGGCCACGGCGACCCGCTGCCCCTGACCGCCGGAGATGTCGCCGGGCCGCTTGCGCGCGGTGTCCCCGACCTCGAGCCGCTCCAGCCATTCCCGCGCCGTGCGCTCGGCCTCCTTGCGCTTCACCCCGCCGAGCCGCAGCGGCAGCGCCACGTTCTCGACGCAGCTCAACTCCGGGACCAGTTGGCCGAACTGGAACACGAACCCGAAGTCCGAACGGCGCAGCGCGCTGCGTTCCGTGTCCGACAGGCCGGTGATCTCGCGGCCCGCGTAGGTGACGGACCCGGCGTCGGGCCGGACGATGCCGGCAAGGCAGTGCAGCAGGGTCGACTTGCCGGAACCGGACGGTCCCATGACGGCGACGACCTCGCCGGGATGGACGGAGAACGAGGCGTCGTCGAGGGCGGTGGTGGACCCGAAGGTCTTGCGCAGGCCCTCGGCGACGAGCAGGGAACCGGCGGGGATCACGCCCGGACCTCCGAGGCGAGCTGGTCGAGCCGTGCGGCGGTCAGTTCCAGCCAGCGCAGATCGGCTTCCAGGTGGAACAGGGCGTGGTCGCAGATCAGTTGGTGGGCGAGGTCCCCGCCGCGTTTGCGGTCGGTGAGGATCCGCATCAGCCGCAGATGCTCCGCGCGCTGGCCGTCGAGCAGCTCGGCGGCGCTGCGGCCGGTGAGCAGGGCGAGGACGACCTTGGTGTAGAGCGTCGACTGGAGGTACGGCTCCGGCTTCTCGGGCCGGGCGAGCCACCGCTCGACGTCCGTGATCCCCGCATCGGTGATGGCGTAGCGCTTCCGCTCCGGCCCGCCACCGGACTCGACTCCGTCGACCTCGACGAGACCGTTCTTCAGGAGCCGGGACATGGTCGAGTAGACCTGTCCGTAGTGCAGCGGGCGGTCCTGCCCGAACCGCTCGTCGAAGGCCCGCTTCAGGTCGTAGCCGTGGCGGGGGCCGGCCTCGAGAAGGCCGAGGAGTGCGTGACCGATGGACATGAGGGTCACTGTACTGAGGGTGTATACGCGATGTGTATAGCGGGGGCGCCGCTGCGGACGGGGGTCCCGGAACCGGGGGCTCCGGGCGACCCGGACCCGTACGGCGCTCGAGGACACCGCGCGGTACCCGGTCCGGGTGAGGTCCTGTTCCGGAAAGGACGGGGCCGGGAGCGGCCCCGCCGCCCCCGGCCCCGCGCCGTTACGGCATCCCGCCCCCGGCACCCCTGGTGCCGCCGGCGCCCCCGCTCCCGGCGTCCCCGGCCGCCCCCGGCTGCGCCTTGGGCGGCCGGCCGCGCCGGGCGATGGGGGCCGTGGACGAGGGCAGCCGGCCTGCGTCCGCCAGCGCGCGTCGCAGCAGGAACTCGATCTGCGCGTTCGCGCTGCGCAGCTCGTCCCCGGCCCACCTGGCGAGTGCCTCGTACACCGCCGGGTCCAGCCGCAGGAGCACCTGCTTGCGTTCGGAGGGCGGCGGCGTCACTGGTAGAGCGTGCCCGTGTTGAGGACCGGCTGGGCCGCGCGGTCGCCGCACAGCACCACCATCAGGTTGGAGACCATGGCCGCCTTGCGCTCGGAGTCCAGTTCGACGATGCCCTGCTCGGCGATCCGGGCGAGGGCGGCCTCGACCATACCGACCGCGCCGTCGACGATCTGGCGACGGGCGGCCACGACCGCGCCTGCCTGCTGGCGCTGGAGCATCGCGGAGGCGATCTCGGGGGCGTAGGCGAGGTGGGTGAAGCGGGACTCGATGATGTGGACGCCGGCCGCCTCGACGCGTGCGTGCAGTTCCACGGCGAGCTTCTCCGTGATCTCCTCCGCGTTGCCGCGCAGCGACAGGCCCTCCTCGTCGTGGGCGTCGTAGGGGTACTCGATGGCGATGTGGCGGACCGCGGCCTCGGTCTGGGTGGAGACGAACTCGAGGAAGTCGTCGACCTCGAACATGGCCTGGGCGGTGTCCTCGACCTTCCACACGACCACCGCGGCGAGCTCGATGGGGTTGCCGTACGCGTCGTTGACCTTCAGCACGGCCGTCTCGTGGTTGCGCACCCGGGTGGAGATCTTGGTCCGTGCCGTGAGCGGGTTGACCCAGCGCAGTCCGTCCGTGCGGATCGTGCCCCGGTAGCGGCCGAAGAGCTGGACGACGCGTGCCTCACCCGGGGCGACCATGTTCAGCCCGCACATGGCGAGGAAGGCGGCGATGCCGATCACGACGCCGCCGGTGATCAGTACGGCCTTGGTGCCGGCCGAGTCGAACGCGGTGGCGGCGACGACGAGCGCCGCCCCCGCCGCCAGTCCGACGAGGCCGAGCAGCAGTGCCAGGCCGCCTCCGATGCTGTGGGCGGTGAACTCGCGCACCCGCGGCTGGGGCATCTCCGGTACTTCCGGCGCGTCGGGTGCGCCGTTCCTCACGCCGGAGGCCGTGTCGTGGCTGGAGGTGGCAGGCATGGTCGTCCCCGTTTCCGCGCACGGCGCGATGCCGTCCGCCGGTCCGTCGTCGGTCTAGCAAACTGATATCACTTTAACGCATGTCGCAACCCTGGAGCCTTCTCGTGAGTCGGTTCCTTGAGACGGGGTGCTCATTCTCACGTCCGGAAAAGGGGGGATCAGCTCCTCTTTGTCTGGGTGACCGGTGTTAGCTTTCTGAGCTGATTCCGGGCAGACACCGGTGACCAGAACGCCGGACGAGTGAGCCGGCAGGCCGACAGAGCGGGAGCGACGGAGCGATGGGCCGAGCGGAAGCGCGACAGGCCCGGCAGCGCGGTGCGCGCCGGGCGAGAAAATCCAGGCCCTCGGGCATACGCCGCTTCTTCACCTTCAAGAAGATGCTCGGCACGTTCCTCGGCCTGTGCCTGCTGGCCATGGGCGCGTTCTTCGTGGCCTATCTGCTCGTCCCGGTCCCCGAGGCCAACGCAGAGGCCAAGCTGCAGAGCAACGTCTACAAGTACAGCGACGGCAAGCTCCTGGCCCGGGAGGGCAAGGTCAACCGGGAGATCGTCGGCCTGGACAAGATCCCCCAGGACGTCCAGTACGCCTTCGTCGCGGCCGAGAACAAGACCTTCTTCGAGGACTCGGGCGTCGACATCAAGGGCACGCTCCGGGGTCTGAAGAACACCCTCACCGGACAGGGCAAGCAGGGTGGCTCGACGATCACCCAGCAGTACGTCAAGAACTACTACCTGAACCAGGACCAGACGGTCAGCCGCAAGCTCAAAGAGCTGGTGATCTCGCTCAAGGTGGACCGGAAGAGGGAGAAGAGCGAGATCCTCGCCGGTTACCTCAACACCAGCTACTTCGGCCGTGGCGCGTACGGCATCCAGGCGGCTGCCCAGGCGTACTACGGCGTCGACGCCGAGAAGCTGAACGTCGCCCAGGGTGCCTACCTCGCGGCTCTCGTCCAGGCCCCCAGCAGCTACGACTGGGCCGTCGCCTCCGACGAGACCAAGGAGACGGTCACCAACCGCTGGAACTACGTGCTCAACAACATGGTCGAGGAGAGCTGGCTCGACAAGAGCACCCGCGACAGC
Source organism: Streptomyces kurssanovii (assembly GCF_040677245.1). NCBI lineage: Bacteria > Bacillati > Actinomycetota > Actinomycetes > Kitasatosporales > Streptomycetaceae > Streptomyces > Streptomyces kurssanovii. Next base: position 19,863 of record NZ_JBFAQK010000059.1, on the reverse strand, counting down.
CTGAAGTTCCCCGCCCCGCAGGCACCGAAGGCGCCGGCCGGCCTCAGCGGGCAGGCCGGCTACATCGTCGAGGCCGCCAAGCAGGAGCTGTCCCGCCAGGGCATCGACAAGGCCGACCTCGACGCCGGCGGCTGGACGATCACCCTCAACATCGACTCCAAGCGCCAGAAGGAGCTGGAGGGCGCGGTCCAGAAGCAGCTCGAGGACGAGCTCGACCGCAAGGGCGACAAGGTCGACGCCACCGTGCAGGCCGGCGCCACCTCCGTCGACCCGAAGACCGGCAAGGTCGTGGCCCTCTACGGCGGTGTGGACGCCACCCAGCACTGGCTGTCGAACGCCACCCGCCGCGACTACCAGCCGGCCTCGACCTTCAAGCCGGTCGTGTTCGCCTCCGCCCTGGAGAACGAGTCCGAGACGCAGGACGGCGACCCGATCGGCCTCAACACGGTCTACGACGGCACCAGCAAGCGCCCGGTCGAGGGCAGCGACACCCCGTTCAGCCCGCAGAACGACCTCGACAAGAGCTACGGCCCCGTCAGCGTCCAGACGTCGCTGAACAGGTCGATCAACTCCGCCTTCGCGCAGATGGCCGTCGACGTCGGCCTGGACAAGGTGAAGGAGACGGCGCTCGAACTGGGCATGCCGGACATCAACTTCCCCGAGCGTCCCTCGATCTCGCTGGGCGTGATGGGCGCCTCCACCTGGGACATGGCGGGTGTCTACGCGACCCTCGACAACCACGGCAAGAAGGTCACCCCGACGATCGTCGGCAAGGCCGAGCACAAGGACCGCGAATTCGAGGTCCAGGACCCGATCGGCAGCCAGGTGATCAGCCGTGAGACGGCCGACACGGTCACCGCGGGACTCACGGGCGTGGTGAAGAACGGCTCGGGCATCGCCGCGAAGTCGAGCTTCTACGAGGCCGCCGGCAAGACGGGCACCTCGGAGAAGAACCGGTCCGCCTGGTTCGCGGGCTACACGCCCGAACTCACCACGGTGGTGGCCCTGTTCGGCGAGTCTCCCAAGGACGGCGGCGGCCAGGTGTCCCTCACGGGCACCGCACAGGCCGGCCGCGCCAACGGCGGTGGCTTCCCCGCCAGGATCTGGGCCGACTACACGCTCGGCGCGCTGAACGGCGGCTCCGACGCCGAGTTCGACCTCGACGTCGCGGAGATCGCGAGCCCGGACCCGACCCCGACGGAGACCGAGACGGAGACCGAGGACCCGACCCCGACGCCCACGGAGACGGAGACGGAGACCGAGGACCCGACTCCGACGCCCACGGACACCGGTTCGGCGGACCCGACGCCGACGGACGAGTTCCCGACGCCCACGACGACGATCACGCCGCCGACGGGGACGTTCACGCCTCCCGTCGAGCCGGGTGACGGCGACCCGGACAAGGACACCGACCGCCGCCCGCCGCAGCCCTGACGGGCCCGGGAACGACGAAGGCGCCCGCACCCCGGTCCTCGGGGTGCGGGCGCCTTCGTATGCCTGTCAGGCCCGTGTGGGCAGCTCGAACCAGACGACCTTGCCGGTGGACAGCCGGGTCGCACCCCAGCGCCTCGCCAGCCGGTTCACCAGGAACAGGCCACGTCCGCCTTCGTCCGTGTCCCGTGCCCGGCGCTGCCGGGGCAGCTGCGGCGAGTCGTCGCCGACCTCGCAGCGCAGCACATCGGTGCGCAACAGCCGCAGGGTCACCGGCCGCTCCGCGTACCGCACGGCATTGGTGACGACCTCGCTGACCAGCAGCTCCACCGAGTCGGACAGCTCCTCGAGGCCCCAGCGGGCCAGTGCGCGCCGGGCGAGGCGGCGGGCCCGCCCCGGGGCCGCGTCCTCCGGCTCGAGGAACCAGTACGCGACGTCGCTCGGCGCGATCCCGTCGAAGCGGGCCGCGAGCAGGGCGATGTCGTCGTCGCGGTCGCCGGGGCCCAGCATGTCGAGCACGTCGTCGCAGAGCGCCTCCAGCGGCGGCGAGTGGTCGGGCCCGGTGAGCTGCGCGGTGTCCGCGAGCCGCTCCCGCAGCTGCTCGATGCCCGTCCACACGTCACGCAGCCGGGACTCGACCAGCCCGTCGGTGTAGAGCAGCAGCGTCGCGCCGGCCGGGGCGTCCAGCTCCACGGCCTCGAAGTCGACCCCGCCGACGCCGATGGGGGCGCCTGGCGGCACACGCAGCACCTCGGCCCGCCCGCCCAGGTGAAGCAGGATGGGCGGCGGGTGCCCGGCGTTGGCGATGGTGATCCGGTGCGAGACCGGGTCGTACACCGCGTAGAGGCAGGTGGCCATGCGGTCGGTGCCGAGGCGCTGGGCCTGCTCGTCCAGGTGGTGCAGGACCTCCTGGGGCGGCAGGTCGAGGCCGGCCAGGGTCTGCGCGGTCGTCCGCAGCTGACCCATGATCGCGGCGGAGGTCATCGAGTGGCCCATGACGTCACCGACGACCAGCGCCACGCGGCTGCCGGGCAGCGGGATGGCGTCGTACCAGTCGCCGCCCACGCGTGCGGTCTCCGCCGCCGGCAGATAGCGGGAGGCGAGCCGTACGCCGGTCGGCTGGGGCAGCGAGTCCGGCAGCATCGTGCGCTGGAGCTCGTCGGCGATGTACGCCTCGCGGCCGTACAGCACCGCCTTGTCGATGCCGAGCGCCGTGTGGGTCGCCAGCTGCGCGGCGACGAGCAGGTCGTTCGGCTCGAAGGCGGGCCGGTCGGGTCGGCGCAGGAAGACGGCGGCGCCGATCACCCGGCGGCGGCCGCGCAGCGGCGCGAGTATCGCGCGGTGGCCGGTCGGTACGGAACGTCCGTCGCCGAGCAGCTCGGGCAGCGCGGCACGGGCCGCGGCCGAGTCGCCGAAGACGGGCCGCACGCCGCGCAGCACCTCGGACAGGGCCCCTCCGGACCGGACCTCACAGAGCTCGGCGGCGGGTGTGGGCTCGCTCCCGGCGTCCAGCAGCGGCATGGCGCCGACGCCGCCCTGATCGGTGTCGTCGGCGCTGGAGCGCAGCCTGTCCGTGCGCCGGAGCCGCAGCACGAACGGGGACACCGGCCGTTCGTCCCCGACCGGCAGCGGGTCGCGGAGATAGACCAGGATCGCGTCGGAGAACGTCGGAACGGTGGCCCGGCACAGACCGAGCACGATCTCGTCCAGGTCGATGCCGCGCGCGATCCGCCGGGTGGCCGCTCCTACGAACCGCAGCCGGTCGCCCTCCCGTCTCGCGGTCCCCGCGATGTCCTGGGCCTGCAGCGGCGCCGTGTGCACCTGCGGCTGAGGCTGGGGCTTGGGCGGCGGCCCGGCGGGCGCGGGTGATGCCCCGGCCGCCTGCGCCCGCGGCCGGGTGCGTTCCTGGGACCGGGCAGCCAGGGGCTGCCGGCCTTCGTGGGAGGTGGGATGCTCCGTCACGCGTGGGATTCCGTCCATCCGGGCCGGTGGTGCGCTGCGATCGCCTCGTGGGGCGGTATACCCGCTCTGGGGGTGACGTCGACAGGGTGGCGGGCTTCCGGCACAGCTCAACCCCCTGTGGTGAGTGACTCGTGCTGCCTCGTGCGAGACGCTCGGTGACTGGACGCTCTGTGACTGGTGAATGACTGAACGGTCGGGCCCTGCGCTCCTGCTCCCTCGTACGGCGCAGCCTTGCGGACGACGATCCTACGTTTGACCCCAGGGGGCGCATCAAGAGTCTCACGAGGTCGTATACGCCGGAGCGCGTTCCCGTCGGGAACCGGCCGGAGCGCCCGGATCAGGCCGCCTGCCGCGCCGGCAGCCGGTCCCAGTCGGCCGGAAGGGCCGGTACACGCCAGGCGGGGTCCGGCCGCCAGCCCTCCCAGCCCTCGGAGAACGGCGCACCCCAGGCGCTGATCACCTCGACCGCCGCGCGGCCCGCTTCCCGTACCCCCCTCGCCGTCCGGGCGTCCATCAGGCCGACCCGCTGCGCCTGTTCGAACTCGTCCTCGTCCCGCCACAGCCAACTCCGGTCGGGATAGACGGAGATGTCGAGGTAGTGGTCCTCCGAGTCGACGCCGCCCGACCAGCGGGTACGGGGTTCCTCGAGGTTGACGTACCAGCTGCGGAACTGCCAGTCGTGCTCCCAGAACAGCCACACCGACCAGGGCAGCCCGGGCTGCGCCAGCTTGAGCACGCCGTTGCCGCTCCAGCGGGTGCGGGCGGTGGTGCGGGGTGCGGTGTAGCGGGTGGCGAGCGGCTCCTCGTGCACCGGGGTGCCGTCCGCGATGACCGGCTTCACGCACTCGGTGCCGGGGGCCATCCAGACGGCGAGCAGCTCGTCGGTGTCCTGGACGACGGTCACGGGCCGGCAGATGTGGAACGCCCGGCCGGCGCGGCCCGGCGCGTGCCCGCGGTAGCGCCACAGGATGTGGTCGCCCGGCTCCCAGCGTGCGGCGCTCTTCGCTTCGGTCCTGTGCGGTTCCGTCCTGCCCGTTCCGTGTGCCGGGCCTCCCGTGCCTGTCATGAGCAGATCTTAGGAGTACGGAACGGGCCACGCTGCGAGGCGTGTCACGGGCCGTGTCACGGCCCGGGCGTCACGGATGGGTCATGCGCAGCACGTCAAGTGCCTCGTCCAGCTGTTCCACGGTCAGGTCTCCCCGTTCCACATAGCCGGACTCGAGCACGACCTCACGGATCGTCCGGCGTTCCGCGAGCGACTTCTTGGCGACCTTCGCCGCCTCCTCGTAGCCGATGTACTTGTTGAGCGGGGTGACGACCGAGGGGGAGGACTCGGCGTACTCGCGGGCCCGTTCCACGTCGGCCGTGATGCCGTCGACAGTGCGGTCCGCCAGCAGGCGCGAGGCGTTGGCCAGAAGTCTGACCGATTCCAGCAGGTTCTTGGCGATCACCGGAAGCATGACGTTGAGCTCGAAGTTGCCGGCGGCGCCGGCCGCCGCGACGGTCGCGTCGTTGCCGGTGACCTGAGCGGCCACCATCAGAACAGCCTCGGGGATCACCGGGTTCACCTTGCCCGGCATGATCGAGGAGCCGGGCTGGAGGTCCGGGAGGGCGATCTCGGCGAGACCGGTGCGCGGCCCCGAGGACATCCAGCGCAGGTCGTTGCAGATCTTGGTGAGCGAGACCGCGACCGTACGGAGCTGTCCCGAGGTCTCCACGAGGCCGTCACGGGCCCCCTGGGCCTCGAAGTGGTCGCGCGCCTCCGTCAGCGGCAGCCCGGTCACGCGGGCCACCTCGGCGATGACGGCGGCGGAGAAGCCGGGCGGGGTGTTGATCCCGGTGCCCACGGCCGTGCCACCCAGGGGCAGTTCCGCGAGACGGGGCAGCGAGGCCTTCAGCCGTTCGATCCCGTACCGGACCTGGGCCGCGTAGCCGCCGAACTCCTGGCCGAGGGTGACGGGCGTCGCGTCCATCAGATGCGTGCGGCCGGCCTTGACGACCGCCGCGAATTCGGTGGCCTTCCGCTCCAGCGAGGCGGCGAGATGGTCCAGGGCGGGGATCAGGTCCCGGGTGACGGCCGCGGTCGCCGCGATGTGGATGGAGGAGGGGAAGACGTCGTTGGACGACTGGGACGCGTTCACATGGTCGTTGGGATGCACGTCGCGGCCGAGACGCTCGGTGGCGAGGGTGGCGAGGACCTCGTTGGTGTTCATGTTGGAGGAGGTGCCGGAGCCGGTCTGGAAGACGTCGACCGGGAAGTGCTCGTCCCAGCGGCCTTCCGCGACCTCCGCCGCGGCGGCGGCGATCGCCTCCGCGATGTCCGTGTCCAGCACGCCGAGTTGGGCGTTGACCTGGGCTGCGGCGGCCTTGATACGGGCCAGCGCCTCGATGTGCGAACGCTCCAGACGCTGACCGGAGACGGGGAAGTTCTCCACGGCCCGCTGGGTCTGCGCCCGCCACTTGGCGTGGACGGGGACCCGCACCTCACCCATCGAATCGTGCTCGGTCCGGTACTCGTCGGCGTCGCTCATCGTGTCGTACCTCCTGAAAAAGTTGAGCACTTGTCTTGTTCTGCCTATTCCCAACTGCGCTACCCGCCAGTAAATACCCCGGGTAACCACAACCCGGGGAGGCGCAATGAAAGGCACCGTTCCCAGACTTCGACTCCGTCGCACCGTGGCGGCCGCCGCCGCACTCGTCACCGTTCTGAGCGGCCTGGCCGTAGCCGCTCCCGCGGCGGCGGAGCCCGTCGGCTCCGCGACCGTACCCCTGCCGCCCGAACTCGAGGCCGTCCGGGCCGCCGAGGCGACCGCGCTCTACGGCAGCCCCGCGGAGCGTCCGCTCGCCGAACGCAGGACCGCGCTCGTCTCGCTCGGCGACAGCGAGATATCCGGCGAGGGCGTCGGCACCTACGAACCCGGCACCAACGGGCCCGACAACTGGTGCCACCGCTCGCCCGACGCCGCCATCCACCGCACCGGAATCCCCGCGGACGTCACGTACAACGTCTCCTGCTCCGGTGCGTCCACCCCCAACATCCGCATCGGCGGCAGCAAGCAGCACGCCGACGAACTGGTCCAGAGTGACAACCTGGCGGTCAAGGCCCGCAACACGCGCGTCAAGATGGTGTTACTGGTCGCCGGCGCCAACGACGACCTCCAGTTCGGCCCGGTCATGACCGACTGCGTCACCCGCTACGTCCTGATCCAGGGGCCGTGCGAGCCCAAGTACGCCCCCGGCTGGCAGGCCCGCGTCGACGGCCTCGTCCCCAAGGTCGAGCAGACCGTGCGCGACCTGCGCACCGTGATGCGCGACGCCGGGTACCAGGACCGCGACTACAAGCTGGTCGTCATGGGCTACCCGAGCCCGATCGGCCCCGACTTCCGCGACAACCCCGACTTCCCGGGCAAACTGGTCTGCGGTGGGATGGGCTACGACTCCGACACCGTCTGGGGCCGCAACACCGCCGTCCCCGCCTTCGAACGCGGAATGCGCGACGCCGCGCGCGCCACCGGGGCCGTGTACCTGGACAACTCGCGTCTCTTCCACGGCCACGAGGTCTGTTACCAGGACCCCTGGGCCCGCGGTCTCTACATCGACCTCGGCCACTTCCCGCCGGACGCGAACTCGGTACGCCAGTCCTTCCATCCCAACATCCGCGGCCACGCGGCGTTCGCCTCGTGCCTGACGCAGCTCTACAACTCCTCGGTGCGCGAGGCGAGCTGCGCGGACGTCAACTCCACGGGGAAGCCGGTCCTGTTCCCGTACGCCTGGGACGACGCCTACAAGCCGCTGCGCAACGAGGCGACCGGCGACTGCCTGGACGTCGACGGTGCCGACAGCGCGAACGGTACGGGCGTGCTCGGCTGGGACTGTCACGGCGGGCGCAACCAGGGCTGGTGGTACGACCCCGCGCGGGGGACCGTCCACACGGAACTGTCCCAGGACCGCTGCCTGGACGTGCCCGGCGGCGACTACCGGGCGGGCGTCTCCCTCGCCGTCTGGGACTGCCACGGCGGTGCCAACCAGAAGTTCGTCCGCACCGGGGCGACGATCCGGCCGGCGTCCGCGACCGGGGTCTGCCTGACCCAGGGTGCGGCGCACGAGCCGGTCCGGCTCCGTGCGTGCGACGGCTCGGCGAACCAGCGCTTCGCCTGACGGCGGGGACCGGCACCGCGTGCGGGGCTACGCCTCGGGCGGGGTGCCGGTCTTTCCGGCGTCCGGGCTCACGTAGGAGCCCTTGCCCGGCACGGTGAAGATCAGGCCGCGCTCGCGGAGTTCGCGCATGGCGCGGCGGGCCGTCATCTGTGCGATGCCGTGCTCGTCGGCGAGACGGGCGGGGGTGGGGATCATGCGGTCCGGCGCATACTCCCCGGTGGCGATCTTCGCGGCGATGACGTCCGCCAGTTGCATGTACAGCGGGCGTCCCGACTCCGGATCAAGGCTCATGGTGCAACGCTAGATAGTCATACTAAGGCACGTATGGGTGGCTCTAGCTACATCATGATGCATCACGGTGCATCACGGCCTAGGGTGCTGATGCAAGCGAAGACCCCGGCGACCGTGCGACCGGTCCCGGGGCATGGCCACCAACTTCAAGGGAGTTGATGACGTGCGGAACCCTATCGCGCGTGCACTGGGCCGGGTCCTGATTCCCGTCCTCCTCCAGATGCTGATGCTCGCGCTGCCCGCCACCGGCAGGCACCGGTGCGGGCCGTCCCGGCGGATCCGGCCGGTACCGCGACCCCGACCGCCCCGGATCCCCGCCCGGCGATCCGCCTACGCCCGCGAACAGGCCACCCTCCTCGACGGCGCCGGGTCACCCCTCGTTCGCCCCTACCTCGCGGATCACTCCTGCGCGGCTGCCCAGCGCAGGCGACGGCGGGCGCTGTGGCCGGCCACGGTCGGGGTCGACGTCGACCACCGGAACATCCATGCCGTCGGGGCCGCGCGATGAGCCGCGGAGTGTCGGGGCGCTGCGGGGCCCGGCGGTCCGTGTTCGCCGTCGTCGCCGTGGTCCGGCCGGTGTGTGCGGGGTCGGTGTGCGTCTTGGCGTCCGGGCACGAGGGGCCGCATCACGACAGGGCGGGGGACGCCTGGTGGGTGACACCCGAGATCGCCGACGCGGTGAGCGTGTCCCTGCTCGCCCGCGCGCTGGCGGACGCGTTCACCCTGCGGCCCGGGGAGGAGCGGTGACCGGCGAGGGGACACCCGAGCCCGCGTTCCGGTCTCCGCGGTGCATCGTGGGCCGTCACGACCGCTGCCGCGACCACGTGGCCTGCGACAGCGGTGTCCCCGGCGTACGGCACCTGCTGTGCGACTGCCCGTGCCACACGACCGCCCTGGTCCCACCGGACACGTGTCTCGAGTCTCCGACGCCGCCATGACGTGATGACGACCTCTGCCCGCTGCCCTTGCGCCGACGCCGTGCCGCACGGCACGGTCGACCGTTCCGGGCCGGGCCGAATCCTTTCGGTGGACTCGCGCCTCCTATACATGTGCCGGTGGACGCCGGGACGGGATCGGGAGGTCTTCATGATCGTAGGTATCGCCATCGCCGCGGGAGCCGTGCTGCTCTGCACGTGCAGCTATTTCGTCATGCGTAAGCGAAGGCAAGCCCGTGGGTGACACGTCCTGGCCCGCTGATCATCTGATCGTCGCCGCGCAGCGCGGCGACATCGATGCGATCACCGCGCTGGTGTCGGGTTCGCATCCGAACGTGCGGCGATTCGCCCGCTCGCTCTGCGCCACTCCTGAGGATGCCGAGGACGCGGCGCAGGAAGCCCTGATCATCCTCTACCGCAAGATCGGGATGCTGCGGGCGTCCGGCGCACTGGCGTCGTGGATGTTCCGCATCGTCCGCAACGAGTGCCTGCGGCGCGCGCGGACGATGCGGGCCGACGCGCCGCTGCCGGACGCCGCCGTGCGCTCGGCCGAGGACGTGGCTCTGCAGCGCATCGAGGCGGGCGAGGTGGCGGCCGCCGTCGCCGCTCTGCCGGCCGAGCAGCGCCGCGTACTGATCATGCGGGACATCCAGGGCTACAGCGGACGCATGGTCGCCGAGGCGCTCGGCCTCAGTACCGCCGCGATGAAATCGCGCCTGCACCGCGCCCGCACCGCGGTCCAGCGGTCCCTCCGTGCCACATCCGAACCCGCGTCTGGAGACGCCCATGACGACAGCCAAGGCCGACGGTCCTGACTTCGCGAGTTCGTCCCTGACCCGACACCTGGTCCGGGGGGTGATCGGCTTCGGCAGTCTGATCGGCTCGGTCGCGTTCCTCCCGGTCACCGGTCCGGTCAGCCTGCTGCTCCTGCCGGTCGGCGTGCTGGCACTGCGCGGCTGCCCGATGTGCTGGGCCATCGGCCTGATGCAGACCGTCTCGCGGGGCCGCCTGCGGCGCACCTGCGAGGACGGCGCGTGCAGGCTGACCGTCGCGGACCGGGTCCACGAGGAACGGCCGACCTCCTCGGTCCCGACGTAGCGGGCAGGCGCCGCTACCCGACGGCTCGGCCCCTCCCGCAGCTTGCGGGAGGGGCCGAGCCGTCGGGTGCGGGGCTACGCGAGGCCCGGGCCGCGCACCGGGATGGACGTGAACGTCGGCGCGGGCGCCGGGTCCTGGAAGAAGTCGTTGCCCTTGTCGTCCACGACGATGAACGCCGGGAAGTCCTCGACCTCGATCTTCCAGACCGCCTCCATGCCGAGCTCCTCGTACTCGACGACCTCGACCTTCTTGATGCAGTCCTGCGCGAGCCGCGCCGCCGGGCCGCCGATGGAGCCGAGGTAGAAACCGCCGTGCGTGCCGCACGCGTCCGTGACCTGCTGGGAGCGGTTGCCCTTGGCCAGCATGATCTTGGAGCCGCCGGCGGCCTGGAACTGCTCGACGTAGGAGTCCATCCGGCCGGCCGTCGTCGGTCCGAAGGAGCCGGAGGCGTAGCCCTCCGGGGTCTTCGCGGGACCCGCGTAGTAGACCGGGTGGTCCTTCAGGTACTGCGGCATCTCCTCACCCGCGTCGAGGCGCTCCTTGATCTTCGCGTGCGCGATGTCGCGGGCGACGACCAGCGGGCCGGTCAGCGAAAGGCGGGTCTTGACCGGGTACTTGGAGAGCTCGGCCAGCATCTCGTCCATCGGCCGGTTGAGGTCGATCCTCACGACGTCACCGGCCTCGTCCAGGTGCTCGTCCGTCGTGTCCGGCAGGAACCGCGCCGGGTCGGTCTCCAACTGCTCCAGGAAGACGCCCTCGGCCGTGATCTTGGCGACGGCCTGGCGGTCGGCGGAGCAGGAGACGGCGATGGCGACGGGCAGCGAGGCGCCGTGGCGCGGCAGGCGCACCACGCGCACGTCGTGGCAGAAGTACTTGCCGCCGAACTGGGCGCCGATGCCGATCTTCTGGGTGAGTTCGAAGACCTTCTTCTCCAGCTCCTCGTCGCGGAAGCCGTGGCCGAGCTCCGACCCCTCGGACGGCAGTTCGTCCAGGTAGTGCGCGGAGGCGTACTTCGCGGTCTTCAGCGCGAACTCGGCGCTGGTGCCGCCGACGACGATCGCCAGGTGGTACGGCGGGCAGGCGGCCGTGCCGAGCGAGCGGATCTTCTCCTCCAGGAACTTCATCATGGAGGCCTCGTTGAGGACCGCCTTCGTCTCCTGGTAGAGGAAGGACTTGTTGGCGCTGCCGCCGCCCTTGGCCATGAAGAGGAACTTGTAGGCGCCGCCGTCGGTCGCGTACAGCTCGATCTGGGCCGGGAGGTTGGAGCCGGTGTTCTTCTCCTCCCACATGGTGACCGGGGCCATCTGCGAGTACCGGAGGTTCAGCTCGGTGTACGCGTCGTAGATACCGCGCGACAGGGCTTCCTCGTCGCCGCCCTCGGTGAGCACGTTCTGGCCGCGCTTGCCCATGACGATCGCGGTGCCGGTGTCCTGGCACATCGGGAGCACGCCGGCGGCGGCGATGTTCGCGTTCTTCAGCAGGTCGAGCGCGACGAACTTGTCGTTCGACGACGCCTCCGGGTCGTCGATGATCCGCCGCAGCTGCGCGAGGTGGGCCGGGCGCAGGAAGTGCTGGATGTCGTGGATCGCCTCGGAGGCCAGCTTGCGCAGGGCCTCCGGCTCGACCTTGAGGAACGTACGGCCGTCGGCCTCGAAGGTGGAGACACCCTCGGCCGTCACCAGGCGGTACGGCGTGGTGTCCTCGCCGAGCGGCAGCAGATCCGTATACGCGAACTCCGGCATTTCGCCCATTCCTCACTTCGCAGACAGCAGCGTGCCTTCGTTGGCAGCGCCATCCAATGTAAGACGCCCGCGCGGACCCGATCCTGTGAGGTAAGGCTCACTGGCCGGGATCATGGCCGGGACCGGGGCCGCGCGGGCGAGGCAAGCGATGTCGCTACCGGGTGACGGTCGCCGTCAGCCGGTACGGGTTGTCGAGGAGCGGGGACGTGCGCCGGGACTCCACGACCAGTTCCCAGACGCCCGCTGCCGGGGCCTTGTACGTGCGGGTGGACGGGTCACAGCCGTTTCCGTCGAGGTACCCCGAGTAGCAGGACAGGGAGCCGGGTGCGGCGGACTCGCCGCTGACGCCGGTCGGCCGGAACGCCCACCAGCGGGTCTGGCTGCCGTCGGCGAGGCCGTCCAGCTTCACCGTCAGCGCCGTGGTGCCCGCCGGTACGGCGACGGTGTAGTGGACCGTGCCGTTGCGCTCGGCGACGCCGGTCACCTCGTACGTGCTGCCCTCCGCCAGCGGCGTCGCCGCCTCGACGGCCAGCATCGCTGCCTGTTCGACCGCCTCGGTCGCCGGGTTGTCGATGGTCAGGACCGCGCTGTGGACACCCTGCGTGGCCGGCTCGGCGGTGACCCCGACCACGGTCGGCTCGTCGAGGCCGAGGAGGACCGTGCGCGGAGTGGAGAAGGTGCCGTCGTTCCCGGTCAGGGAGAGCAGGTACGGAATCTTCCGGTCAGGTCCGGAGGTCCGGCGGACGGTCACGTCGTAGGTGCGGGACTCGCCGATGCCCTGGCCGCCGCTGCCCGGGGCGCAGCTGTTGAACACGCCGCTGCCGGTGTGCGGGGTGAGCAGCCTGCCGGAGAGCGGAGTGCACACGGGTGCGACGACGCTCACCGCCTCGACCGCGGTGTCCCCACCGGAGAGGAACTTCCACGCGCCCGGGACGTCGAGGCCGCCGCGGCCCTGGGCGACGGCGGGAACCTCGTCGTTGTAACGGGCCGACGAGTAGAGAGCGCTGCGGAGCTCGGCCGGGGTGGCGCTGACGTCACGCTGCTTCGCGGCCGACAGCAGCAGGGCCGCCGCGCCGGCGGCCTGCGGGGACGCCATCGAGGTCCCGTTCATCATCGAGTAGCCGACGGGCAGGGTGTAGCCGGTCTCGGGGACGGACGAGTTGGGCAGCCAGTCGGGGACGGTGGACACGGCCGCGCCGGGAGCGGTCAGGTCGGGCTTGAAGCCGCCGTCCTCACGCGGTCCGCGCGACGAGAACGGGAAGACGCCCAGCTCGTCACGCACCTGCGATCCGTAGTTCGCCCACCACGTCGCCCGGGAGACGGACGCGCCGACGCTGACGACCTTGTCGGCGGCCGTCGGATCGCCGACCGTGTTCGCACCGGCACCCGAGTTGCCGGCGGAGATGAAGAGCTGGACCCCGGACTCGTCGATCAGCCGGTTGTAGACGAGGGCGCGGGCGCTCTGCCCGTCGTTGAACTCGGGCGAGGAGCCGATGGACATGTTGATCACGTCGACACCGTGCTTCGTGGCGAGATCGATCATGCCGTCGGTCAGCGCGGCGCTGGAGCACCCGAAGGAGTGGCAGGCACGCATCGAGACCAGCTTGGCACCGGGCGCCTGGCCGTCCGCCCGGCCGCCGAACATGCCGTTGGCCGCCGTGATGCCCGCGACATGGGTGCCGTGCGCCTCGGTGATGACGTTCACGTTGACGCTGACCGTGCCGGGGAAGAAGTCGTTCCTGACCTGGACGGTGAACGGTATCCGCTCGTTGACCGGCGTCGACGGGTCATCGGTCCCGAAGTGGGCGATCTGCTGCTTGTCCTTGTACGGACGCAGCAGTTCCTCGTCGGTGAAGTCGTGGTCGAGGTCGGTGTCGACCCACACCGCGGAGTCCGACTCGCGGACCAGCGTCGGTACGACGGTGGCTCCCTGGGGCAGCTGGATCGGACGCAGGCCGATGCGCAGGTCGGCCGAGTCCGGCGCCTTCCACGTCTCGCCGCGGACCTGGTCGGTGAAGACCGGCCCGGACACCTTGGCCGTCGCCGACAGGTTCTGCCAGGTCGCGTCGAAGAGCAGGTCGATCAAGTTCCGCGGATCGGTCCCGGCGACCGTGTCGAGCAGTTTGCGCTCCCCGGTGGTGGTGGTCGCGAGCGCCGAATGGGTCGGATCGACTCCGGTGTCCATGATGCCGATGGTGATGCCGCGGCCGTCGTAGGAGGGGTTGCCCTCCTTGAACTGAACAGAGCCGGTCTCCCGGGTGGGCATGTAGGCGTTGCTGTCGGGGGTCCTCGCGGAGGGCGCCTCCGGCCCCTGCCCGCCCGCGGCGGTCACGGCGTCCGACCCGTCCGGGCGGACCTCGTCGATCCTCAGCAGCTCGTCCACGTCGACGGCGACGACGTCCTCGATCGCGGCGACCCGGTCCACCATGCCGAACGGCACGTTGGCCTTGATGTAGCCGACGGCCGACTCGGTACGGGCGCTCTCGATCCCGAGGGCCGCGAGCGCTCGCTCCGCCTCGGCGGTCCGGCCGTCCCGGACGGCGATCAGCAGCGTCGCGAAGTCCGGGACCGCCCGGTCGGCGTTCTTCATGGTGGTGCGGGCGAGGTGCTGCTTGCGGTAGGTCGCGAGGAGCGCGCGGTCGTGGCTGCCGAGCTTGTCGGCGGACTGCGTCGCGGCGGCGGACACGTCGGGCTCGGCGGCGGCAGGGGTCGCCTGGGCGGGCAGAGCGGTCAGGGCGAGGCTCCCGGCGGCGAGCAGCGCCGTCGCGATCGCGACGGCGCTGCGCCCGGCTCTGTGGTTCGTGGCGGTGGAGCGGGGACGGGACATGGGCATCCTTCAGCACTCGAGGGCTGTGAACGGCCGTCACACTGGCAGGTGGTGATGGCCTTTCATCAGCCCTCGCGGCTGTCGCGTTGGCGTCCTGTCGCAAATGCGACAGCCCGTCCGGCGTCGTCCCCACCGCCTCGTCGGGCCGGGTCGCGCGCCGTCGCGCGCCCCTCTCCGGCGTCCCGGGCCTACGGCTCGATCCACCCCAGACGTGCGGCTTGCCAGCCCAGTTGGAGGCGTGTCTGCACCCCCGCCAGAGCGATGAGGCGCTGCACGCGCCGCTGCACGGTGCGCATGCTCACGCCCCACTGCGAGGCGATGGCCTGGTCGGTGCAGCCCGTCAGCAGCAGCGACAGCAGTCGACGGTCGGACGCCGACAGCGGCCCTTCCGGCACGGCTGCCAGGGCCGCGGGCACCGGCAGGGCCGTCGCCCAGATGCGGTCGAAGAGCCAGTTGAGGGCCTCCAGGATGATGCCGGTGCGCACCACGAGCCCGACCGGCGCCCCCGGCGCCTGCCGCCGAGGGAGCGCCAGGGCGATCCGCCGGTCGGCGATGACCAGCTTCAGGGGGACCTCCGGCGTGACGCGCATCTCCTCACCCAGGGCGGCCCACTCCTCCAGCAGCAACGGGTTGTCCGCGCTGTCGAGTTCGAGCGTGGCCCGCTCGTACGCCGCCCGGTAACGCACCCCGGCCCGCAGCGCGTCCCGTTGCCCGGTGTTGTCCGAGGCGGTCACCACCACGGCCGGGCCGGCGACCAGGCTGGACACCTCCTTGGCGCCGCGCTGGATCTGGCGGTAGCGGTCCGCTATGGCGGCGGCACCTTCCAGGGCCTCGACCGGCTCGGCCCCCGAGCCGCCCTGTCCGTATGCGCGGTGCTCGGCGGCGAGGCGTTCGACGGCGAGCTGCACCCGGCGCACCTCGTCCATACGTTGAAGCACCATCAGGTTCAACGTGACGTCGGGCGGCGCCGCGTGGTAGCCGGCGGGCCGGCCCGGGCGCCGGGTCACCAGCCCCTCCGCCTCCAGCCGGGCGAGTGCCGGGACCACCTGCTCGGCGGTGATCCCGGTGCGGGCCGCCACCGCCGTCGCGTCGGCTGCCGGAGCTCTGAGCAGGCAGACGTAGACCTGCTCCTGCACGGCGTCGAGTCCCAGACTTTCGAGCATCGCCCCGCCTCCTCGTGACCCGCCCTGCCCGGTGCTCACAGCGAGCGGGCCCGACGGCTCGCCCCTCGCACGCCGGCATCCGGCCATCCTGTGTACGCCGGGCTCCGTCCGGGACACTGCCAGAGGCGGATCCGGCGGAAACTCCGGTACGCGCGGCGGGTTCCCGCCAGGCCGGTTTCCGCCAGACCTCCGGCGTCGGCTCGCGTCCGGGCGAGTGGCTGCTTCGGGCGGAACGGCGTGGGCCACTAGTCGCGATCTATCGCGTTTCGCTAGGCTGGTGCCGTGGACCTCGACAAGCATGATTCAGCGGCCTCCGGCCGCGGGGAGCCCAAGAAGCCGGCCGCCCCGCCGGACCCGGGCGGCGCCATCCGTGCCTCCGACGCCGACCGCGACCGGATCGCGGACATCCTCCGCGACGCCCTGGCCGAGGGCCGGCTGGACGCCGAGGAGCATTCGGAGCGCATCGACGCGGTCTACCGCGCCAAGACCGTGGGCGAGCTGGAACCGATCGTGCGGGACCTGCCCGCCTCCGGCCGGCGGACCGACTCCGCCGCCGTTCGCGACTACGACGACTCGGCGGACCCGGGCGGCCCGGCGGAGAACCTCGTCGCCGTCTTCTCCAGCTCGACCCGCAAGGGCCGTTGGCGGGTGGGCCGCAGGACGAACGCGTTCTCGCTCTTCGGCAACATCGAGATCGACCTCACCGAGGCGCTCTACGGGCAGCGGCTCTCCGTGATCAACGCGACCTCCATCTTCGGCAATGTCGAGGTGCGCGTCCCCGAGAACATCTCCCTGCGCGGCAGCGGGACCGGCATCTTCGGGAACTTCGAGGTCGTGACGCTGGAGGCCGCCGATCCCGAGGCGCCGGTGGTCGTCGTCAACGGCTACACGGTTTTCGGCAATGTCGAGGCGAAGCCGAAGCGCGGCCGGCGGATCTCCGATCTCCACGACCGGCTCCGCAAGCACCTGCACTGACGGGTCCGCGGGTGAGGGCCGGACGCGGGCGGGCGCGGGCGGGCGCGGCCGGGCCCAAGGGGCGCTTTCGCGCCGCACGCGCCGATCCGTAATTCCGTACGTCGGAACTCAGTGCCACTCAGTGCATAGGCGTGCGCACAGCGGGTAGGGACTGCTGCATCGTCTCTCGCTCGCGAATCCCGTCGTCAGGAGTAGACCGTGCTGCAACTGCCGCATCAGTCCCTGCAGGTGGCCGCCGTGCCGCACCAGCGCATTCCTGCCCGGGAGGACCAGGCAGGTCCCTGGCACGCGGAGGCGGTGTGCCGCCGGGACGAGGCGGGACTGTTCTTCGCGCCCTCCAAGGAGCCGACGGCCGAGCGGCTGTCCCGTGAGGAGGCGGCGAAGAGGGTCTGCGCCCGCTGCCCGGTGATGGTGGAGTGCCGGGAGCACGCACTGCTCCAGCCCGAGCCGTACGGCGTGTGGGGCGGTCTCACCGCGGCGGAGCGCCGCGTGGTGCTGGCCCGCCGCAGGCGCCGCGACGTCGAGGTGAAGAAGTCGGCCTCAGCGGCCTGACTCCGGACAACGGCACGGAAACGGGGCGCCCTCGCACATAGGGCGCCCCTTCCGTTTGCCTGCTCCGCACTCCGGCCGGCGCCGCCGGCCCGAGGGCTACTGCGCTCGGTCGAAGTCGATCTGGCTGTACGCCCGGAGCTTCGACAGCCGGTGGGTGGAGTCGATCTGCCGGATGGTGCCCGACTTGGAACGCATCACCAGGGACTGGGTGATCGCGGTCTCCGCGCGGTAGCGGACGCCGCGCAGCAGCTCGCCGTCCGTGATGCCGGTGGCGACGAAGAAGACGTTCTCCCCGGAGACCAGGTCGTTCGTGCTCAGGACGCGGTCAAGGTCGTGGCCCGCGTCGATCGCGCGCTGCCGCTCGGCGTCGTCCTTGGGCCACAGCTTGCCCTGGATCACGCCGCCCAGGCACTTGATGGCACACGCCGAGATGATGCCCTCGGGCGTACCGCCGATGCCCAGCAGCAGGTCGACGCCGGTGCCTTCCTTGACGGCCATGATCGAACCGGCGACGTCGCCGTCCGAGATGAACTTGATCCGCGCGCCGGTCTCGCGGATCTCCTTGACGATCCCCTCGTGGCGGGGGCGGTCGAGGATGACGACCGTGACGTCCTCGGGCGAGGAGTGCTTCGCCTTGGCGACCCGCCGGATGTTGACGGACACGGGGGCGTTGATGTCGACGTAGTCGGCGGCCTCGGGGCCGGTGACCAGTTTGTCCATGTAGAAGACGGCGGACGGGTCGAACATGGTGCCGCGGTCGGCGGCGGCGAGGACGGCGATGGCGTTGGGCATGCCCTTGGCCGTCAGCGTGGTGCCGTCGATCGGGTCGACGGCGATGTCGCACTCGGCGCCGGTCCCGTCACCGATCCGCTCGCCGTTGAACAGCATCGGGGCCTCGTCCTTCTCGCCTTCTCCGATGACGACGACGCCGTTCATCGAGACGGTGGAGACGAGGGTCCGCATGGCCTTGACCGCGGCGCCGTCGGCGCCGTTCTTCTCACCACGCCCGACCCAGCGGCCGGCGGCCATGGCGGCGGCCTCGGTGACCCGGACGAGCTCCAGGGCGAGGTTGCGGTCGGGGGCCTCGGGAGAGACCTCGAGCTGGGACGGCAGATGATTCTCGGTCATCGGAGCGCACCTTTCTGTACGACGACGGCCGTAAATAAAGAGGGTGGGGCGACTCTATCGGTACGTCGACATATTGAGCAGAGGGGGCCACGGATGAGCAGACCTGTCGGATGCGAACATGGTGGACGTGGCAGGTATGCGAGGCAAGCAGACGATCCGGGGCATGTTCCAGTCCATGGCGGTGATCGGCGTCGTCGTGGCGGGCATCTACATGCTCGTTCCGCACGACGAGAACGCCGACCCGATCAGGACGGTCGACTACCGCGTCGAACTGGTGACGGCGCAGCGCGCCGCCCCGTACCCGGTGGCGGCGCCCGACGGGCTGGACAAGGGGTGGCGGGCCACCTCGGTGACGTTCGAGCGGGACAAGGCCCACGCCTGGCACCTCGGCTTCCTCGACCCCCAGGACCAGTACGTGGCGGTGGAGCAGTCCACGGCCCGGCCGGCCGACAAGTACATCCGCGAGGTCACCCACGAGGCCGTCAGGACGGAGCGGACCCAGCAGGTGGCCGGACGGGCCTGGCAGTTCTGGGACGGCCCGAAGTACGACGCCCTGGTGCTGACGGACAACCGCGCGACGACGGTGGTCACCGGCACGGCGGGGCCGGAGCGTCTCGCCGAGATGGCGGCGTCGCTCAAGGCCGCCGAGCCGGCCGGCACGGCGTCGCCCACCCCGTCGGCGAAGCCCTCCGCCGGCTCCTGACCCCTGGGAACCCGCGCTGCGGGTGCCCGTCCCGTACGGCGAAGGCCGCCGCACCCGTGTGGGTGCGGCGGCCTTCGTGTGCTGTGCGGGCCCGTAGGGGGCGGCGCGTCGCTCAGACGGTGGTGACGACGTCCTCGTACGACAGACGCGGGGAGCGCGGGAACCAGGCGTCGTCACCCGGCTTGCCGATGTTCACGACCATCAGCGGGGTGTGGTCGTCGTCCAGGAACTCCTTCTGGATGCCGGCGGCGTCGTAGCCCGTCATCGGGCCGGCGGCCAGGCCGGCGGCGCGCACGCCCACGATGAAGTACGCGGCCTGGAGGGCGGCGTTCAGGCCGGCGGCCTGCTCGCGGACCGGGCGCTCGCTGAAGAACATGTCCTTGGCCTGCGGGAAGTGCGGCAGCAGGGACGGCAGTTCCTCGTGGAACTCGTTGTCGGCCGCCAGGATCGCGACCAGCGGGGCGGAAGCGGTCTTCGCCTGGTTGCCCTCGGCCATGTGGCCGACGAGGCGCTCGCGGGCCTCGGCGGAGCGGACCAGCACCACGCGCAGCGGGCTCTGGTTGAAGGCGGTCGGGCCGAACTTGACCAGGTCGTAGATCGCCTGGACCTGCTCCTCGGTCACCGGCTCGTCGGTGAACGTGTTGGCGGTACGGGCCTCACGGAAGAGGAGGTCCTGGGCGACGGGGTCAAGAACGAGGGACATGGGGCGTACCTTCCGCGTGCGTGAAAAAGCCTTACGGAGGCTGCCAACCCGGTCGCGTTGAATTAAATTTCAACTACATGCCCAATGTGTCCGTCCTCACACCGGCCCTTCGCGCCGCGTCCGCCTCCCTGGCCCTGGGCCCGCGTCCACCCGCCTACCCAGTGGGCGCGCCCACTGGGTAGGCGGGTGGACGCG
>NZ_JBFAQK010000058.1:0-46912 GCF_040677245.1 Streptomyces kurssanovii | reverse complement strand
AACACCCCCGCTGAGGGCTTCAACACGGCGTTCCAGGGAGCGCAGGCACCCGGATCGACGATGAACCGCCCTGACGCGCGGGCAGGTCAGGGCTGTGCCGGGGGCGGCAGTTCGGCGTGCACGACGGTGTAACCGCCCTTGGTCACCGGGGCGTACGGGGCCGGGGCCATGCAGGTGCCGACAGGGGCGTCCTCGGGGGCAGCGTCGCCGCCCGGCAGCAGATTCACCCCGTTCCACGAGAAGCCCACGCGGTCGCCCGAGCGGTTCTTGCCGTCCTTGCCCCCGTCGTAGACGCTGAATCCGAGCCTCCGGCCGATGTCGAGGGGCCCGCCGGGACCCACCTTGGTGATGACCGCCGTCAGCGTCGCCGAGCGGGGGCCGGTGACCAGGCAGTCCACCCGCCCCTCGGCCGTGTACGTGATGTCCCGTGCGGCCGAGTAGTGCGAAATCCTGACCGTTCCCCGGGCGTCGGTGGGAAGGCCCGTGGGTATCCCGGGCAGCGGCCGGCTGTACGGATCGGCGACCGCGTCGAAGCTGAACGAGCGGACGTCCTCGTCCTGGTGATAGGGCAGCGTGAAATCCGCCCGGCCGGTGACACTCGCGTGCGACGGCGTCCCGCGACCCTCGGCAGAAGCGCCGGAGTCGTCGGAGGCGCCCGAGGCGCCGGAGAGGCCGGAGGCGCCCGAGACGCCGGAGGTGCCGGATGCGCCCGACGCGCTGGCGACGCCGCTCACGGCGAGCACCGCGGCGGCCGCGGTCAGTACGGCCACTGTCCTGCGTGGTGACGGAGAAAGCACGGTGGTCTCCCGGGAGTTGGTGTGTTGCGACGTGTCCCATCCTTCACGCCGCCCCCTCCCGGGCCATCGGCCCTGAGCGGCAACTCCCCGCGCCCACCTCGGCCGTTCGGCGGACCCGTGGTCGCTCTCAGGTCGCGCGGACCGGCGCCACCGACCGCGCACGTCCCGGCGGCGGGCGCCCCGCGCCGGGCCGCTGCCGGGCCGGCGTCGAAAGCCCGGACGGACGCCGTGCACGCCGGGGGAGCGGGGCCGGCGTCCGGCGGACGCCGGTGAGAAGACGACCACCTCTCGGGAGGAACGGCAGCACGTGAATGCCGCACCGCCGAAAGCTGACGTGCCGACCCCGCCCCTGGCCATGTTGCTGCATCAGATAGGTTGTTGCAAGTAATGTGCAATAGGGGTTGGCTGTCCCCGGACGATCACCCACACGGAACGAAAGGGGACGTGCCTGATGGGCACCTACGCGCTTCCCGACCTGCCGTACGACTACTCCGCGCTCGCCCCGGCCATCGCGCCGGAGATCCTGGAGCTGCACCACGCCAAGCACCATGCCGCCTACGTCAAGGGCGCCAACGACACCCTGGAACAGCTCGCCGAGGCCCGGGAGAAGGACCTGATCACCCCCACCGGCCTGGTGGGTCTGGAGAAGACTTTCGCCTTCAACCTCTCCGGGCACGCCCTGCACTCGATCTTCTGGCAGAACCTCTCCCCGGACGGCGGCGACCGTCCCGTAGGCGCCCTCGCCGACGCCATCGACGAACACCTCGGCGGCTTCGACGCGTTCAGGAAGCAGCTCACCGTCGCCACCACCTCGGTGCAGGGATCCGGCTGGGGCGTGCTGGCCTGGGAGCCGCTCGGCCGGCGCCTGATCGTCGAGCAGGTCTACGACCACCACGGCAACGTGGGCCAGGGCAGCACCCCGCTGCTGGTCTTCGACGCCTGGGAGCACGCCTACTACCTGCAGTACAAGAACGTCCGCCCCGACTACGTCACCAAGCTGTGGGACCTGGTCGACTGGGCGGACGTCGCCGCCCGTTACGCGGCGGCGGCCGGCGCCTGACCACCCCGCCCGGGGCGGCCACGGACACTCCGCCCGGCACCTGCCGGGCGGCCGGTCTCAGCCGCGCTCGTCCGCCAGCCACGCGTCGAACGTCTGCATACCCCGCGGGCCCGGGCCCGTGGGGAGCAGGCCGCCGCCGGCCATCGCGCGGCCCGCCGCTCCCGGGTAGCGGACCGGCAGCACGAAGCGGCGTTCCGGGCGGGTGGGGAGCAGACGGCGGACCATGTCGAGGAGCCATTCCTCGCGGGGGCCCGCCAGTTCGGGGGCCATGCGCTGGGCGGGCCCCTCGGCCAGTCCGGCCAGGGCGCGGGCCGCCTCCCGGACGGCGACCGGCTGGACGCGCATGCGCGGGATCACGGCCAGCGGACCGGGCATGCCGTCCAGGATCTGGTCCGCGAACTCGTGGAACTGCGTCGCCCGCAGCACCGTCCACGGGACCGGCCCGTCCGCCACGACCTGCTCCTGGCGGATCTTGCCCTGGTAGTAGCCGTGACCGACCCGCTCGATGCCCACGATCGACAGCACCACGTGGTGGCGCACGCCCGCCCGCTCCTCGGCAGCGAGCAGATGGCGCGACGCCGACTCGAAGAACGCCACGGCCTTCCTGCGGCTGAGCGTCTGCGCGTTGGTCACGTCGATCACCGCGCCGACACCGGCCAGGGCGTCGTCGAGGCCCTGGCCCGTGGTGACGTCGACGCCCGTCGAACGGGCCAGCACCACAGGCTCGTGCCCGGCGGCGCGCAGTTCACCGACGACGTGCCGCCCGGCCAGACCGGTACCGCCCGCTACCGCAACACGCATGCGATCTCTCCGTTCAGGCACTCAGGCATTACAGGCAGGCGTTCAGGTGCTCGGACATCCGGACGTACGGCGCACCGCCGGGCGGATCTGCCGTACGCGACCGCGACCGTACCCGCGACCGCGACCGCGCCCGTATCCGCACCGCCGCTCACGCGGCGTGGGTGACGCGCAGTTTCGACTGGCCGTGCGGCAGCTGCTCCCAGTCGTCCATGAAGCGGGCGTCGAGGCCGTGCCGGGCGGCCAGCCGGACCAGTGTCTGGGTCCGGTAGTAGAAGTCCTCGCCCAGCACCTGGTGCTCGCGCGTCTCGGTGCGGTCGTAGGTGAAGTCGAAGAACCCGCCCGGGGCGAGCACTCGTCCCACGTTCGCCAGGCATTCGTCGATGATCTCCAGCGTCGAGTGCGAGAAGACGCTGTGCGCGTGCACGACCGTGAACGCGGCGTCGGGGAGGAAGTCCAGCGTCAGATTGTCCACGGGCGTCAGGTACGGAAGCTTGTGCTGGAGCCCGTAGCGGACGAGGGTCTTCTTGGCCTCGATGAGGATGTCGGGGGAGATGTCGATCCCGTAGTAGTGGCCGGGCTCCAGATGGTCGATGAACCGCCAGCCGGCCCGCAGATTGCCGCAGCCGATCTCCAGCATCCGGTCCTGCGGCTTCAGCCCGTGCTCGCGCAGGTAGTCGAACTGCATCTGCCCGATGGCGAGCCAGCGGTCGTGGGAAGGCCCGCCGCCGACCGCCGCGTCCGGGCTCCTCGCCGTGTCGGAGGCCATCACCGCCCGGTAGTAGGCGACGTGGCCGCCGCGGTGGCGCAGCCGCAGCCATGTGTCCCGGCCCGCCCGGCGCAGGTAGGGCAGTACGCGCTGCGGGTTCCGCAGCGCGTACCGCGCCTTGTGGCCGAGGCTCGACCGGTTCGTCGACAGACGGGATGCGGGTCGTTGCGGCATGACGGCCTCCGTGTCGGTGGGCGTCCCCCTTCCCGGATGCTAACCACGGGCGGCCCCGCCGGGCGCGGGCTCACCCGTTCGGCACACATTCCACCCGGGACCCCGACCGGCCCGGCCGCCCCGGCGCCCGCACGAGGTGCTCACCCCGGCTGCACGCCGCCGTACAAGAACACCGCGGCCGACCGCCGGGCAGGTCCTCGAACCACATGGCCCCCGAACGGACGCCGTGCCCGTGCGCCTCCGGCAGGGCCGCCAGAAGCTGAGGGCCATGCCCTCCACACGAGCGATATCCGCCGCTGTCCTGCTGTCCACCGCCACACTGCTCTCCTGCTCCCTGACGGCCTGCACGCCGGCGGCACAGGACGGCGACCAAGGCGGTCGCGGCGGCCGCGGCGGCGCAGCGACCGACGGACGCGACGAAGGCCGGTTCTGGAAGCAGTCCCTGGACTGGAAGGACTGCCCGGCCCCCTCGCCCGTCCAGGGCGGCGGCGAGGCCCCCGACCCCCTCCCGGACGGCACCCGGTGGCAGTGCACCACCCTGCGGGCGCCGCTGGACTGGAAGAAGCCCGCCGGGGAGTCGATCGGCATCGAGCTGATCCGGGCCCGCTCCAGCGGCGACGCCGACGACCGGATCGGTTCGCTGCTTTTCAACTTCGGCGGCCCCGGGGAATCGGGAGTCGCCACCCTGCCCGGCCTCGCCCCCGACTACGAGAAGCTCCGCTCCCGCTACGACCTGGTCAGCTTCGACCCGCGCGGCGTCGGCAACAGCCGGGGCGTGCGCTGCCTGGACGCCGGCGCCGCCGACGAGGACGAGGTGGACGACACCCCCGACGACGGCGGCGACGAGAACAACGCGCTGGTCGAGTTCAACCGGGAGATGGCCGCGGCGTGCAAGAAGAACTCCGGCGACATCCTCCCGCACGTCGGCACCACCGAGGCCGCCCAGGACATGGACCTGATGCGGCACGTCCTCGGCGACGACAAGCTCCACTACTTCGGGATCTCGTACGGCACCCAGCTCGGCGGCGTCTACGCCCACCTGTTCCCGAAGAACGTCGGCCGGGCCGTTCTGGACGGCGTCGTCGACCCCACCCGGAACACGATGGAGGAAGCCCTCGGGCAGGCCGGAGGGTTCCAGCTCGCCTTCGACCACTTTGCCGCATGGTGCGCCGAGCAGGGCTGCACGCTCGGCGACGACGCCGAGGAGATCGTGGACACCACCGTGGAACTCGAGGCCGACCTCGACGACACTCCGCTCCCCACCTCCGACGGAAGCGAACTCGACGGCGACAAGCTCACCGGCGCCATCACCGGTGCGCTCTACCGGCAGGAGTTCTGGCCCGCCCTCCTGGTGGGCCTGGAAGCAGCCGCCACCGGCAACGGCGACATCATGCTGGACCTCGCGGAGGAGCTGGGACAGCGCGGCTCCGGCGGCGACGCCGACGGGGACGGCGACGCCGACACCGCCGGCAACGACAACGAGAGCAACGAGGACGACGCCTTCAGGGCCATCACCTGCGACGACTCCAGCGACCGCTACACCGTGGCGGACGTGGAGGCCAAGATGCCCGAATTCATCGGAAAGTCGCTCCTGTTCGGGCCCACCCTGGCGTGGGGCACACTCGCCTGCGACGGCTGGCCGGTGCCGGGAGAGGCCGAACACCCCGAGGTGAGCGCGCCGGGCGCGCCGCCGATCCTGCTGGTCGGCAACACCGGGGACCCCGCCACCCCTTACGAGGGCGCCGCCCGCATGGCGGAGCAGCTCGGCAAGGGCGTGGGCTTCGAGCTCACCTACAAGGGCGAGGGCCACGGCGCCTACGACAGCGGGAACGCGTGCGTGCAGAGCGCCGTCAACGCGTATCTGCTCGACGGGAAGCTCCCGAAGAGCGGCGCGGTGTGCGAGGCGGAGCCGCTGCCGGAAGGCAAGTAGCCCTGGCCCGCGGCCGTCCGCGGGCCCCCGCCCCGCTGACCCGGCCGAGGGCATGTCCGCAGGCCCCGGCGCGGCTTCGCGGCATTACGTGTGGCATCGCGTTGGCTGGGCACTCCACCGCTTCGCAACCGCCGCTTTCCGAACCGCGCACGAAGGAACCGCCAGAACCGCCCGGGGGTCACACATGGTCACATCCACCCGTACGCCGGCACCCGTTCCCGTGAAGGGCCGCACGCGGGGCCAGGTCGTCATCGTGTGGCTGACGACCACGGATCATAAGAAGATCGGGCACCTCTACCTGATCGCGTCGTTCCTGTTCTTCGTCGTCGCCGGGGTGATGGCCCTGCTGCTCCGTGCGGAACTGGCCCGGCCGGGCCTTCAGATCCTCTCGAGCGAGCAGTACAACCAGACGTTCACCATGCACGGCACCATCATGCTGCTGCTTTTCGCGACGCCCACCTTCGCGGGTTTCGCCAATGCCGTCATGCCGTTGCAGATCGGCTCTCCCGACGTGGCGTTCCCCCGGCTGAACATGCTGTCGTTCTGGCTGTTCTTCTTCGGCGGACTGATCGTGCTGAGCAGCCTGTTCACCCCCCAGGGCGCCGCCGACTTCGGCTGGACCGCCTACACGCCGCTCAGCGGCGGCGAGCGCTCACCGTACCTGGGCGGCGACCTGTGGATCATGGGCCTGGCGCTGTCCGGGTTCGGCACCATCCTCGGCGCCGTCAACTTCATCACGACGATCATCTGCCTGCGCGCGCCGGGAATGACGATGTTCCGGATGCCGATCTTCACCTGGAACATCCTGTTCACCTCGGTCCTGGTCCTCCTCGCCTTCCCCGTCCTCGCGGCCGCGCTGCTGGTCCTGGAGGCCGACCGGCGTTTCGGCGCACAGGTGTTCAACCCCGAGAACGGCGGCGCACTCCTGTGGCAGCACCTCTTCTGGTTCTTCGGCCACCCCGAGGTCTACATCATCGCCCTGCCGTTCTTCGGCATCGTCACGGAGATCCTCCCCGTCTTCTCCCGTAAACCGATCTTCGGCTACGTCGGCCTGATCGGGGCGACCATCGCCATCACGGGACTGTCGGTGACGGTGTGGGCCCATCACATGTTCGCGACCGGCGCGGTCCTGCTGCCGTTCTTCTCCTTCATGACCTTCCTCATCGCGGTGCCCACCGGGGTGAAGTTCTTCAACTGGATCGGCACCATGTGGAAGGGATCGCTGTCCTTCGAGACGCCGATGCTGTGGTCCATCGGCTTCCTCGTCACGTTCCTCTTCGGCGGCCTGACCGGCATCATCCTCGCCTCGCCGCCCCTCGACTTCCACGTCACCGACAGCTATTTCGTCGTGGCCCACTTCCACTACGTCGTCTTCGGCACCGTCGTGTTCGCCATGTTCGCCGGCTTCCACTTCTGGTGGCCCAAGATGACGGGCACGATGCTCGACGAACGCCTCGGCAAGATCCACTTCTGGACGCTGTTCACCGGCTTCCACACCACGTTCCTCGTCCAGCACTGGCTCGGCGCGGAAGGCATGCCACGGCGCTACGCCGACTATCTCGCCGCCGACGGCTTCACCGCTCTCAACACCGTCGCCAGTATCGGAGCGTTCCTCCTGGGCGCCTCCACGCTTCCGTTCTTCTACAACGTCTGGAAGACGGCGAAGAGCGGCAAGCGCATCGAGGTCGACGACCCGTGGGGCTACGGCCGCTCCCTGGAATGGGCCACCTCGTGCCCCCCGCCGCGGCACAACTTCACCACGCTGCCCCGGATCCGTTCCGAGTCGCCCGCCTTCGACCTCCACCACCCGGTGGTCACACAGTTCGACGCCGCCGAGGCCGCCGGCCGGCGCGACGTCGTCGAACCCGGCAAGGGCGTGGCGCCCATGAGCCGGGACGAGAACAGCCCGGAGGACTGAGGCGCCACGTCCTCCCGGACCCCCCGGGGACGTGCGTGCCACTGTGGGTGATTCCCACCCCAGGGGTGGACGCGCGTTCTATTCGGCTGCGGCACGCATATCGCCGCCCAACTCCCGGCATTCGCCGCTGACCTGCGGATTTCTCCGTTCCGGCATGGTGCCGCCCTCTGATAACACGGGAGCGGACGCACTGCCAAATCGTTTCGCCACTCCAGGTTCATGATCACCAAAAAGCGTGATCGGGCGCATCCTGCTCCCTGGGCCCGCTGTTATCCGTGCGTCCACACCGTGATGGACACCGGCTCGTAGGGGTTTCGAGCCGTTAGCAGGAAACCGAAAGGAAAAAGTCTTCATGTCGAAGATCAGCTTCGAGGAGCTCGACGTTCTCGCCGGCGAGATGCTGCCCGAGCGTGCCGTGCTCTCCACCGTCGTGCCCTTCAACAACTGGGGCGGCGGCGGCTCCGAGGGCGGCTCCTCGAGCTCTGCCGTCGCCATCGCGCCGGCCGCGTCGGACCAGAACGGCATCACCAGCTCGGCCTGCTCCGTCCAGGAGGTCGACGGCACTCCGGGTCTGCTCGGCTCCCTGGGCCTGGGCTCGAACAACCCGAGCTCCGGCATGACCTGCATGCCGAGCTCCACGTCGGTGTTCTGATAGTTCACTGTCCGCGGCTGGGGACGGCGTTTCCGCCACCACGGAAACACCGTCCCCGGCCGTCCGGGTTTCCGCGTCCCGACCGTGAGTGCCGGCAGGAAACGAACGGCACATAACGGGAGCGTCAACGGGCACGAGGATAGCCCGAGGAAGGAAGCCATGGACAACATCGGCTACCACGAACTCGCAGCCCTCGGCGCAGAGTTCCTTCCGCCGCGGACCATGCTGTCGCTCATCACGATCGACAACAGTTCCACGACGTACCAGTACCACTTCCCCGAGGGCGGCGGCGACGGCAACTCGCAGGTCGCCTTCGCCTGCCAGTCCGAGCGCGTGCACGGCACCCCCGGCCTGATCGGCTCGTTGGGCCTCGGCTCCAACAACCCGAGTTCCAGCCTGACCTGCGTACCGGCCGCAGTCACCAGCGGCTGATCCGCCCCACCCCGACGCGGGGCCCGGCGCCGTGCCGGGCCCCGCGTGTCACCGGGAGAACCGCATGCCTTCCCCTTCCGCCGGTGAGCACCTGAACCTGCCCGCCCTCACCGACGGCACCGAACTCGTCGGCGAATACGCGGGCTCCGGCTACCGCAAGCCCCCGCACCTGATCCAGCGCCGCGACGGCCAGGTCATCCACCTGCCCGACCTGCTCTACCGCACCGTCAAAGAACTCCGCCGCCAACGCGGCATCGAAGCCTCCGCCGAACGCATCCTCGAACGCGTCGCCGAGGAACTGTCCCACGCCACCGGCCGCGGCTTCGCCGCCGAACACATCGCCTTCCTCCTCGACGAGAAACTCGCCCCCCTCGGCATCACCACCCGCAGCGACGGCACCGCGCCCCCGGTCACCAAGACCGAACACGCCGTACTCGGCCTGCGCACCCGCGCCGCCCTCGTCTCCGAACACACCACCTGGGTGATCGCCGGACTCTTCGCCTGGCTCTTCCACCCCGCCGCCGTCATCGTCCTTCTCGCCACCCTGCTCGCCGCCGAGACCTGGCTCTTCACCACCCAGGACACCGGCGCGGCCATCACCGGCGTCATGGCCGAACCGCTCGGCGTCCTCGTCACCGTCGGCCTCACACTGCTCTCCGCCGCGTTCCACGAGATCGGCCACGCCTCCGCCTGCCGCTACGGCAACGTACGCCCCGGCGTGATGGGCTGCGGCATCTACGTCGTGTGGCCCGCCTTCTACACCGACGTCACCAACTCCTACCGCCTCGGCCGCGCCGGACGGCTGCGCACCGACCTCGGCGGCGTCTACTTCAACGGCCTGTTCATCCTGGCCCTCACCGCAATCCACGCCCAGGCGCCGACACCGGTACTCCTCGCCGCGATCCTGCTGATCAACCTCGAAGTGGTGCAGCAACTCCTGCCCACCCTGCGGTTCGACGGGTACTACATCATGTCGGACCTGGTCGGCATCCCCGACCTGTTCAAATACATCGGCCCCATCCTCCGCCACAAGGTGCTGCGCCGGCCCGCCGAACCCCGGCTGCGCGAACTGAAACGATGGCCGCAGACCGTCGTCACCCTGTGGGTCCTGCTCGTGCTGCCCGTACTCGCCGTCCAGTTGGGCGTCGTGGTGCTGCGCCTGCCGGACATGATCACGCAGGCATGGGCCACGGCCGGCCGTCTGATCGACACCGCCGGCTCCCCGCTGGGCATCATCGCGTCCGCCGTCCAGATGCTCTTCCTGCTGCTGCCCGTCATCGGCGTCGGGCTCGTCCTGTGGTCACTGCTGCGCACCCTCGTGCGGCTGGCCGCCAGACAGGTCCGCACCGCCGGCGGACTGCCGACACCGTCCGCGATGCTGTGGGGCGCACTCCACATGCTGTTCGCCCTGGCCGTGGCCTACCTGCTGTGGAGGATGAGCCGCACCAGCGTCCGCCGTGCCGAATCCGAAGGACCGGCCGCCCCCCGCCCCGTCCTGGCCTGCGAACTGCGCCCCTTCGACGGCGGCAGCTCACCGGCGGAACCACCCTGCGGGGCGACCGTCTTCGGATACGCCGACGCACACGCGACCGGCGAGACGCTCGCCCCCTCCCAGAGGGAACGTCAGTGACCGCGGCGGACCCGGGCCGCCCTGCGCGCCTCCGCGAGACCACGGGCCTCGGCCGTCCTGCGCGACTCCTTCGGGGCCCGGGCGCCCAGACCCCGGAAGGGCGCGTTGCCGCCGGCTGACTTGTCCGCGACAGGCGGCCGCTTCGCCCCGGTGATGCCCGCCAGCTTCTCCTCGCCGGAGCGCACCTGCGTGACCACCGGCCGGATCCCGGCGTCGGACATCATCCGGTTCACGTCACGCCGCTGGCCCGGCGTGACCAGGGTGACCACCCGGCCCGACTCGCCCGCACGCGCCGTACGCCCGCCCCGGTGGAGATAGTCCTTGGGATCGGCGGGCGGATCGACGTTGACGACAAGGTCGAGCGCGTCGACATGGATGCCCCGCGCGGCCACGTTGGTGGCCACCAGCACGGTGACCTCACCGCTCTTGAACTGGGCGAGCGTATGCGTGCGCTGCGGCTGCGACTTCCCGCTGTGCAGCGCGGCCGCCCGGACACCACTGCCGCGCAGATGACGGGTGAACTGGTCGACCGCGTGCTTGGTGTCCAGGAACATCAGCACCCGCCCGTCCCGGGCGGCGATCTCCGTGGCCGTGGCGTACTTGTCCGCCGGATGGATGTTCAGCACATGGTGCTCCATCGTGGTCACCGCGCCCGCCGCCCGGTCGACCGTCGCCTGCACCGGGTCATGGAGGTAGCGCCCGACCAGAAGATCGACGTTGCGGTCGAGGGTGGCCGAGAACAGCATCCGCTGCCCACCCGGCCGCACCTGGTCCAACAGCTCCGACACCTGGGGCAGGAACCCCATGTCGCACATCTGGTCCGCCTCGTCCAGCACCGCGATCCGCACCTGGTC
Organism: Streptomyces kurssanovii; assembly: GCF_040677245.1. Lineage (NCBI taxonomy): Bacteria > Bacillati > Actinomycetota > Actinomycetes > Kitasatosporales > Streptomycetaceae > Streptomyces > Streptomyces kurssanovii. Next base: position 35,898 of record NZ_JBFAQK010000058.1, on the reverse strand, counting down.
CAGATGGCAGTCCCGGCGCGCCACCAGGTCGGCCAGCCGGCCCGGGGTCGCGACGACCACGTCCGCACCGGCCCGCAGCGCCGCCGCCTGCCGCCCGATCGACAACCCGCCCACCACCGTCGCCGGCCGCAGCCCCAGCGCCGACGCGTACGGGGCCAGCACGTCACTCACCTGCTGCGCCAGCTCCCGGGTCGGCACCAGGACCAGCCCCAGCGGCCGCTTCGGCTCGGCGCGCCGGCCCGCGGTACGGGTGAGCAGGGGCAGCCCGAAGGCGAGAGTCTTGCCCGACCCGGTCCGCGCACGGCCGAGGATGTCCCGGCCGGCCAGCGCGTCGGGCAGGGTGGCCGCCTGGATCGGGAACGGCTCCGTCACCCCGGAATCGGCCATCACCCGCGCCACTTCCGGGGGCAGCCCCAGCTCGGCGAAGGACCGCGCGGGCGGCGAACCGGGCGTCAGCGTCACCGCAGAGAGCTCACCCCGCACCGCCGACGGCCGGTCTGTGCCGGCACCGAGGCGCCCGGCGGCTGACGGCTTCGCATTCATGGGGGACCCTTCCGTGGTCTGGCGCCCGGAACGAGCCGGGGCCCGCACCCCTTGGTACGGGCCCCAGAACGACGAAGCGTGACCCCATTTTACCAGCGCGCCCCCACCCCCGGCCGGTCCCGCCTGCGCCGCCCTCACGCCGAAGACCGGCACGGGCACCGATTAACGGTGACCCCCCTGCCTCCGGCAGGATGAGCGTCCATGACCGAGATCCGCACCCCCCGCCTCCTCCTGCGCCGCTGGCACGACGACGACCTCGCGCCGATGGCGGACATCAACGCGGACCCCCAGGTCATGCGCTGGGTCGACGACGGCTCCCCGCTCGACCTCGAGGACACCGCCGAGGCGATCGAGCAGTGGGAAGAGGAATGGGACGAGGAGGGCTTCGGTCTCTTCGCCGTCGAACTGCTCGCCTCCGGCGAACTGGCCGGCTTCACCGGACTGTCCGTGCCCGAGTTCCTGCCGGAGGTGATGCCCGCCGTGGCGATCAGCTGGCGGCTCGGCTCCCCGTTCTGGGGCCAGGGATACGCCTCAGAAGCCGCCCAGGCGACGCTCGAGTTCGCGCTCCAGGACCGTGGACTCGACCGCGTCATCAGCATCAGCCGCGCCGGGGACGACGCGTCCGAGAACGTCATCCGCAAGCTCGGCATGGTGCTCGAGCGCGAGACGGTGCACCCCGTGTACGGCTTCCCGCTGCGCGTCCACAGCATCGACCTCACCGAGTTCCAGGCCTGAGCCCCGCCGGGCACCCGGCGCCGCCCCACCCCCGGCCGGGCCCGCCTGCGCCGCCCCGCGTCACCCCCGCCCCGCCGCCTCTGCCTCCGTCCCGTCCCCGGCCTGCCGCGCCGCCGCCACGACGCGCCGCGGCGCCGCCGGTTCCGGCAGGGAACGCAGCAGCAGCCAGCCCAGCACGGGCATCACCACCAGCGGAGCCAGCGCCGTCCGCAGGGACGTCGCGTCGGCGAGCTGCCCGATGAAAGGGCCGGCCAGGCCGCCGGCACTGACGGTGAGCCCGAGGGTGACCCCGCCGGCCGTACCGACCCGCGAGGGCAGATAGTCCTGAGCGAGGGTGACCTGCAGCGAGAACGGCACGTACAGGCCGGCGGACGCCAGCGCCACGACCACGTAGAGGCCCGGCCCCGGAACGGTGACGATCCCCGCGACCGCGACGGCCGTGGCCAGGTACGACCAGCGGCACACGACGACCCGGTCCCAGCGCTCGGCCAGGTGCCCGCCCACCACGGAGCCCACCGCGCCGCCGAGGTAGAGCACGAACAGCGCCGCCGTGCCCGCCGCCGCGCCGCCCCCCGTGCGCTGCCGTGCGTAGAGCGAGATGAAGGTGCTCAGGCCGACGAAGACGACCGACCGGCAGATCACCGCCATCGACAGCTTCCCGAACGACACCCGGTCATCGGCCGCCCTCACCGCCACCGGGCCGGAACGCGCACTCCCGTCCTTCTCCAGCGCCTTCAGCACCGGCAGGCACAGCACGCTGCCGACGAGCGCCGGCACCACGAGCAACGGCGACAGCCGCAGCCCTGCTCCGGCGACGACCGCGGTGACCATGAGGGGCGCGAGCGCGAAGCCGAGGTTCCCGCCGAGGGAGAACCAGCCCATCCCCTTGTGACTGCCCTGGCAGGCGAGCCGCGCGACCCGGGCGGCCTCGGGATGGTAGGCGGCCACCCCCAGCCCCGACACCGCCACGAACACCAGCGTCCACCCGTAGGAGCCGCTCACGCCGCTCCCGGCGATGCCCGCCCCGCCCAGCAGCGTGCTCACCGGCAGCAGCCAGGGCATCGCCCACCGGTCGGTCAGCACCCCGAACACCGGCTGGGCCACCGACGACAGCACCGACGCGGCAAGCACGATCCCGGACACCGCGGCGTAACTGTAGGCACGCTCGGCCACGAAGAACGGCACGAGCGACGCCACCGCGCCCTGATACACGTCCACGCAGGCATGCCCGACCGCCAGCAGGACCACCGACCTGTTCTTCCGCCTGTTCTTCCGCCCGTTCTTCCGCACGCGACCATCGTCGACGGCACACCGGCTGTCGCACTTCCGATAAACTGCCGACCGATGCCGCGAATCCGCCACCAGCCGGTCGCTCCGACCCGGACCCGGAGCCTGGCGACCGGGACACGGATCGACGCCCACCAGCACGACGACCACCAGATCGTCTACGCGGGGCGAGGAGCACTGACCGTCACGACCGGCGCCGGCACCTGGGTGGCACCCGCCACCCGCGCCATCTGGATCCCGGCCGGCACCGTCCACGCCCACCAGGCCCACGGCGACCTGGAACTGCACCTCGTCGGCCTGCCCGCCACCGACAACCCGCTCGGCCTCCACACACCGACCGTGCTCGCCGTCGCGCCCCTGCTCCGCGAACTCATCCTCGCCCACACCCGCCCCCCGCTCGACGACAGCCCCGAACGCACCCGCCTGCGCGCCGTCCTGCTGGACCAGCTACGGGCCTCGCCCCAGCAGCCGCTCCACCTGCCCGCGCCCACCTCCCCCCTGCTGCAGGAGCTGTGCGACCTGCTGCGCGCCGACCCCGCCGACAACCGCACCCTGGCCGCACTGGGCAGGACCGTCGGCGCGAGCGACCGCACCCTGTCCCGGCTGTTCAAGTCCGACCTCGCCATGACCTTCCCGCAGTGGCGCACCCAACTGCGCCTGCACCACGCACTGCTCCTGCTGGCGGACAACACCCCCGTGACCACCGTGGCGCACCGGTGCGGCTGGTCGTCCGCCAGCGCGTTCATCGACGTCTTCCGCCGGGCTTTCGGCCACACCCCGGGCACCCACCACCGCCACGGACCCGGCTGACCCCGGCCCGGAACACGAAGCAGACCGGCGACGTCCGCAAGAAACCGGAAGAAAATCGAGGGACCGTGTCGATACGGCCCGGTCCCGTTCGTCGTCATCATGTGCGGCACCCGCCGCACGACAACGACAGACCTGAGGGAGCCGGACCATGAAGTACATGATGCTGATCAACAGTGGCGCGACCGACGCGAACGGCGGGGCCGCCGAATGCACCGTCGAGGACTGGATGGCCTACGACAAGGCCGTGCGCGACGCCGGCATCCTCGTCTCGGGCGAGTCGCTGGCCGACCTGGTCACCGCCACCAAGGTCCAGGTCGGCGCCGACGGTGAACGGACCGTCACCGACGGGCCGTTCGCCGAGACCCGCGAAGTCCTCGGCGGCTTCTACGTCATCGACGTGCCGGACCTCGACATCGCCCTCGACTGGGCCGCCCGTTGCCCCGGTGCACGCGGCAGCGGATCGGTCGTCGTGCGGCCGGTCGCCGACTTCGGGGCCTGACAGCGATGCAGGCGCGGGCGACCGGCACGGACAGGGCGGTGGAATCGGTGTTCCGCGAGGAACACGGCCGGTTGCTCGCCTCCCTCGTACGCCGGTTCGGGGATCTGGACCTGGCGGAGGAAGTCGCCTCCGAGGCGGTCGAGGCGGCGCTGGTGCACTGGCCGGTCCACGGCGTGCCGGACAGGCCCGGCGCCTGGCTGCTGACCACGGCCCGGCGCAAGGCCGTCGACCGGCTCCGCCGCGACCAGGCGTACGCCGCCCGCCTCGCCGTCCTCCAGGTGGACGCGGACCGGGCCGGCCCCGCCCCCGACACCGGCGCGGACAGTGAACTGCCCGACGAACGCCTCCAGTTGTTCTTCACCTGCGCCCACCCCGCGCTGCTGCCCGAGGCACGCGGGGCCCTGACCCTGCGCTGCCTGGCCGGACTGACGACACCCGAGGTCGCCCGCGCCTACCTCGTACCGCCCGCCACGATGGCCCAGCGGATCGTACGGGCGAAGAAGAAGATCCGCGAGGCCCGCATCCCGTTCCGGGTACCCGGCGCCGACGAACTGCCCGGACGCCTGCCCGGCGTCCTCCAGGTCCTCTACTCCATCTTCACCGAGGGCTACACCGCCAGCTCCGGCCCCCGACTCCAACGGCTCGACCTCGCCGAGGAAGCCGTCCGCCTCGCCCGCATCCTGCACCGGCTGCTGCCCGCCGAACGAGAGGTCACCGGACTGCTCGCCCTCATGCTCCTGGTCCACGCCCGCCGCGCCGCCCGCACCGGCCCCACCGGCGAACTCGTCCTCCTCGAGGACCAGGACCGCGACCGCTGGGACCGCGCCATGATCGACGAAGGCCTGGCCCTCGTACCCCCGGCCCTGACCGGCGGCCCGCCCGGCCCCTACGGCGTGCAGGCCGCGATCGCAGCCCTGCACGACGAGGCAGCCGACCTCGCGACCACCGACTGGCCGCAGATCGTCGCCCTCTACGACGTCCTGCTCACGCTCACCCCCTCCCCGGTCGTCGCCCTGAACCGGGCCGCCGCGGTCGCCATGCGCGACGGCCCCGAAGCGGGCCTGGCACTCCTCGACGACCTCGCGGACGAGGAGCGGCTACGCGGCCACCACCCCTACCCGGCCGCCCGGGCCGACCTCCTCCAGCGCCTCGGCAGGCTCCCCGAGGCCGCGGCGGCCTACCGGCAGGCACTCGACCTCGCCGGCACCGAACCCGAACGGGCCCACCTGCGCCGCAGACTGGACGCGCTCGAACACCCCGGCCCGGACAACCCCGCCCACCCATGACAGCCCCGCGTTCGGGTGCACGAAGGGACCCCTGGCTCACCCACCCGCAAGCAGCCGGACCTCGGCCGCCGGCAACCCCTTGACCCACCAGTGGTCGAAGCGCCGGTAGGCCGCCGGATCACGAGGGGCGAGGAACGCGACGAGCGACGCGGCCTCCACGGCCAGCTGCTCCCACACATGACCGGGAAGCGGACGAAAAGCCGTGGCCTCGATCCCGCCCTCCACCGCACGCCACACACCCGCGACATGACCGTCGACCAGCAGCGTGGGCAGCACGTCACCGTTCACCCGCGTCACCTGCCGGCGCCACTCGGGCGGCACGACACGGCTCCGGTCGGCGTAGGCCAGCAGGACGCTGTCCCACATCGCCATCAGCCTCGGCGGCGCCGGAACATCCTCCGCCGGGAGCAGCCCGCCGGGAACGTCGTACAGCACCGTGCCGTCAGGCCCTTCGAACCGCACGAGCCCACCGCCCAGCGAGTCCACCGCCGCCCTGATACGGGCCCGCCCCACCGTCGCGAACTGCGCCATGTCCGCCACCGACGCCGGCCCGAAACCCTCCAGGTAGCGCCGGACCAGCTCCCGCAGACTCCCCGCGGCCACCTCCGCATCCGCCAGCACCGGCCGCTCGCCCGCCGCCACGTACGACGGCCGCGTACCGAACGACCACGGCCCTCCCGTCGGCGCATGCCACAGCGGCACGTACTGACGCAGCATCCGCTGCGCCGCCGACTCCATCGGCGCGCCCAGCCGCTCCTCGATCAGGCCCCCTATCTCGGCCGCGGTCCGCGGCCGGCCGGCGAACTCCAGCACATCCGCGACCAGTTCACCGACGTCGTCCGCTGTGAGCCCGGACGCCGTGAACCGGGAGTCGCCGAGCCGGGAGCCGCGCAGCGTCGGCTCCATCGCCTCACGGAACGACCGGTAGTCCTCGGCGTGGACCGCGTGCAGGGTCAGCCGCATCAGCGTCGCCTTCACCGTCCGCAGACCGGCCATCGACGCGTCGAGCCCCGACGCGTCGAAACCGCTCAGCCTGTTCCACAGGGCGATGTACGGCGAAACGGGCTGCTGCGCCTGCAGGGCGACCACCCGCCGCACCCCCTCCGCCACATCGAGCGGCTCGCGGCCGAGCAGCAACTGCCGTGCGAGAGTGGCACGGTTGAGCCCGCGCGCGGTGATCTTCATGCCGGGATCGTGCCGGGTACGGCCGCCGCCCGGCGGCGAGGCAGAGGCCGGGCCGGGCGGGACGAAGGGCTCAACGGGCGGGGCGCCGCGGGGCACTGGCCACCCCCGACTCCCGGCCGCTGAGTTCCGCGTCCAGGGTCTCCTGGGCGATGCGCATCGACTCGGCGTACTTCGGCTCGGACATCCGCTGCCAGGCCACGTCCGGTGCGACGTCCTCGGTCCGGCTCGTCACCCACCAGATGTTGCCGAACGGATCCCGCACCCTGCCGCCACGGTCGCCCCACGCACTGTCGACGACCTCGGTGACCACCCGTGCCCCGTGCGCGACGGCGGCGGACATGGCGGCATCCGCGTCGGGCACGTAGATCCGCAGCAGTGACGGCATCACCGGCCAGTCCGGCCGCCGGTCGAAGGCCAGCACGACCGTGTCGCCGACCCGGATCTCACCGTGACCGATGGTGCCGTCCTCGACCGGCACCCGCGCGAGCTCCTCACCCCCGAACGCGGCGGTGACGAAGTCGAGCAGCGCCCCGGTGTCGTCGGTGACCACCCACGGCGCGACACTCGTATACCCCTCGGGCACAGTGCGGTTCATCGGCCTGTCCTCTCGTCCGGTCCTCCGTGCCTGCATGACATGACGACCGTAGAACCCGAACAGGTCGGATTCCGTCCTAGATGCCGCCCGACGCCACCGGCTCGGACGGCGCGCCGCCCCGGACGCACCGGCGCCCCGGCGCGACCCGCCGGACGCGACCGACCGGACGCGACCGGGCAGCCGCTATCCCCAGGTGCGCGAGCACAGCACCAGCCGGTAGCCGTCCGGGTCGGCGACCGTCACCCCGTGCTTGTCCCAGTACGGATTGTGCGCGCGCACCCGGGTGCCGCCGCAGGCCACCAGCCGGTCGACGAGACTCTCCTCCACGGCGGCGCCCAGGTAGAGCACGAACAGGTCGTCCACGGTCGGAGCCGGCTCCAGCGGGCGCTCAGGATCATGGGTCAGCTCGAAGTGCCAGGAGGCGCCCGCAGGGCCGACCATCAGCAGATCGTGCTCGCCCGGGACCCGCTCGGTGCTCCGCCACAGCACCGCGAGCCCGAGCCCGTCCACGTAGAAGCGTTCCGCGGCGGCGAGGTCGCGCGAAGGGCGGGCCACGCGGACGTGCGTCGTGGAGCCGATCACGCCGACGCCTCCAGGACGGCACGCCACACGGGGCTGTCGACGTAGTGGTTGTCGAAGCGTTCCGCGGACTCGGCGATCTCCTTCGCATCGGCCTCACCGCGCATCACCCGGCCGAGCAGGCGCAGGTAGTCGAACCGGCCCATGCCCGGGGTGAACACGAACAGGACGTCCGCCTTCGCGCCGGGCGCCGCGGCGAAGGCGTGCGGGGTGCCCGGCGGCACGGCCAGGAAGTCGCCCTCGTCCAGGACGGTGACCTCCTCGCCCACCAGCACCCGCAGAGACCCGCTGATCACGAAGAACAACTCCGTCGCCCTGGTGTGGAAGTGCGCCGGCGCCCCCACCGCTCCCTCGGCGAAGGCGGACCGGTACGTCGTGAAGCCGCCAAGGGCCTCGTCCGACTCGCCGAGCAGCGTCATCACACTGCTCGGGTCGGCACAGGTCTCGGCATCCACGCGGCGGGTCAGCACCGCCTGAAGGGGAGTGGTGGACGGCGATCCGGTGGGCGTTTCCTCAGTCATGATCACGACCCTACGGCCCGAAGTGCCCCGCGATGCGGGTCAATTCGACGCCGAAACCCTGGGCCAATCCGTACCGGCCATGATGGAGGGATGAGACCCCGGATCCAGGCCTTCGTCGCCGATGGCCCCCTGCCCGGCCAGGACGCCGACGAGGACGAGATCGACCGTCGCGTCAGACAGCTCGAGGCTGTCGCGGCGCCCGTCACGGCCGAGGAGGCGCAGGCTCTGGCCGGCTGCTTCGGACCCGACGACTGCTACGGCGTCGCCTGGACGCTGCTGCACCTCATCGAGACCGCCCCCGGCCCCGTCCCCACGGTGCCGCCGCCCGGCCCGGGCGCCGACGAGTGGCACCGTACACTCCGGAACCGGTGGGGGAGCGGCGAGTTCTCCGACGACGGCCCGGCGGCCTGAAGCCCGCCGGCCCTCGGCGGCACCGGACCGAGGAGAACGGCCTGCGGACCCCAGGAGCGCGGCCCTGCGGCCCGGCGCGCCCGCGGCTCTGCGGCCCGGCCCGCAGCCGGTCGCGAGGGGAAGAATCGATAACCGAAAGATCCGTCTACTTCGCCCACCGAGGTGATTCTGACGGCTCCCCGGCGTCGAGACCGACACGCAGAGTGATCGCTCGTTTAGCTGGGGGCATGGGATTCCGAAAAGATCACCACGGGTGTTCGACCCGTCAATGCGCAAGTAATACAGTCCTGTTCGCCCTGAACGCCGGAGGCGCGGCATGGCGGCACTGACAGCGCCCACCACGGATGTGACGGCGTCCGTGGAGAGCTTCCTCGACGAAGCCCGCGCCCTCGTGGCCCCGGCGTTGAGGGACGCCGTCGGTGAACTGCCGGAGCCGGAGCGCCGTATCGCCGGCTACCACCGCGGATGGCACGAGGCGGACGGCAGCCCTCTGCCGTCACTGGCATGTGCCCAGGGCGGCGGGAAGGCGGTCCGGCCGGCCCTGGTGCTGCTCGCGGCCCGCGCCGTCGGCGGCTCTGCCGAGTGCGCCGTTCCGGGGGCCGTGGCGGTGGAACTGATCCACGACTTCTCCCTGTTGCACGACGACGTGATCGACGGCGACCCGCTGCGCCGGCACCGGCCCGCCGCCTGGACGGTGTACGGCACGCCCGCCGCGGTGCTGGCCGGGGACGCCCTGCTGGTGGGGGCGATGCGCACGCTGGCGGCAGTGCCCGCACCGTCCGCGGACGCGGCGCTGCAGGAGGTCCTGGCGATGCTGGGCCGGCTGATGGCCGGACAGAGCCAGGACGTGGCCTTCGAGCGGCTCGGCCGGGTGGGTGTGGGGGAGTACCTGGACATGGCCGAGGGCAAGACAGGCGCCTTGATGGGGTGCGCGTGCGCACTGGGCGGTGTGCTGGCCGGAGCGGGGCGTGAACGGGTCGCGGGCCTGCGGGACTTCGGCCGCTGCCTGGGAGTGGCGTTTCAATGCGTGGACGATCTCCTGGGCATCTGGGGCACGAGCGCCCGCAGCGGCAAGCCGGTGGGATCGGACCTGGCGGCGCGCAAGAAGTCCCTGCCGGTCGTTGCGGCCCTCGCCGACGAAGGCCCGGCCGGCAGGCGTCTGTCCGCCCTGTACGAGCGTCCGGAGCCGCTGGACGAAGCCGGCATCGCGCTCGCCGCGGAGCTCGTGGAACGGGCAGGGGGCCGGGAGAGGACGGAACGGGAAGTCGCACGGCAGACCACGGCGGCGATGCGCGCCCTGTCGCGGGCGGAACCGCCTGCCGACGTGTACCGGCAGATGCAGGAACTCGCCGTTCTCCTGACGGGCCGCGACCGCTGAGGCATCGCACGGAGCCCGCCCGGCGGGAGCCCCGGTCGGCACGCCGCGGCACCCGCCGCAGCGTGCCACGGGATTTTCGTAACCAAGGGCATTGCCGGTACGTTCAATTCCAGGGAGCCGCAACGACGTGCTGCCCTTGGGCCGCAATTCACCACCGGCGAAACGTATGGATTTTGAATCCGAACGATATTCACATGAGAGGGCGGGATGTGTCCGGCCCCCCGGCCATCAGTGTGTACGGCCTGCATGTCATGCGGGGAAAGCACGCCCTGCTGCAGGAAATCAGTTTCACCGTACCGCAGGGCGTCATCGTGGGACTTCTCGGCCCCAGCGGCTGCGGAAAGACGACCCTGCTGCGGTCGGTGGTCGGCATCCAGCCGGCCACCTGCGGTCACGTGCAGGTCCTGGGCCATCCCGCGGGCGCGCCCGGCCTCAGCCGCCGGGTCGGCTACGTCACCCAGGCACCGTCGGTGTACCCGGACCTCACCGTCCTGGAGAACCTGAGGTACTTCTCGGCCGCCCTCGGGATGCGCGGCTGGCGGCGCGAGAACGCCGTGGTGCGCGTGGTGAAGGAGGTGGACCTCGCCGAGTACGCCGACAAGCCCGTCGCACGCCTCTCCGGCGGCCAGTACTCCCGCGTCTCACTGGCCGTGGCACTGCTCGGCACCCCGGATCTGCTGGTGATGGACGAACCGACCGTCGGGCTCGACCCTCTGGTGCGGCGGGAGTTGTGGAGTGTCTTCAAGCGTCTCGCGGAGGAGGGAACGACCTTGCTCGTCTCCAGTCACGTCATGGACGAGGCCGACCGCTGTGACCGGCTGCTGCTGATGCGCGGCGGCCGGCTGATCGCCTCGGCGGGCCGCGAGGACCTGCTGCTGCACACCGGATGCGACAGCGTGGAGGAAGCCTTCATGCACCTGGTGACCTCCGCGGCGACGACGGAAGCCGTCCCCCGTCCGGCTTCCGAAAGCGTTCCCGCCCCGCTGATCACCGACCCGCTGCCCGACCTGGGCCGGCCGTACTTCGCATCGGAAGCCCGCCGGTGAGCGCGGACCACCTGCCCGTACCGCAGTGGCGTGGACGTCCGCTGCCGTTCTCGCCGGCCATCACCGCGGCGACGGCGCGGCGCGTGCTGCAGCAGATCTCACGTGACCGGGGCAGCACGGCGCTGATGCTCGTGATCCCGTGCATGCTCATGGTGCTGCTCAAGCTGATGTTCAGCGGCGCCGAGGAGTCCTTCGAACGGGTGGGCCCGCAGGTCTTCGGCGTCTTCCCGGTCATCGTGATGTATCTGGTCGCCTCCGTGTCGACGCTGCGCGAGCGCACCTCCGGGACCGCGGAGCGGCTGCTCACCATGCCGGTGCAGCGGCTCGACATCGTCCTGGGATACAGCCTCGCCTTCGCGTTCCTCGCGCTGCTCCAGGCCGTCCTGTCCACCCTGCTCGCCATCGGCCCGCTGGGACTGGACATCAAAGGGCCCGCGTATCTCCTCATGGTCATCGCCATGCTCGGAGCGCTGCTCGGGCTCGCGCTCGGCCTCCTCGTCAGCGCCTTCGCCCGCAACGAGTTCCAGGCGGTGCAGTTCCTGCCCGCGGGCGTCCTGCCGCAGTTCCTGGTGTGCGGCCTGTTCGTACCCAGGGACGAGATGCACGGGGTCCTCGACGGTCTGGCGCAGATCATGCCGATGACCTACGCCGTCCAGGCCGCCACGGAAGCCGCCACGCACGAGGGGGTCACCGGCATCTTCGTCCGGGACGCCGGGCTGATCCTGCTGTGCGTCGTCGGGGTCCTCCTCGCCAGTGCCGCCACGCTCAAACGCTGACGGCGGTGAAGCGCCCGGCAGGCGGCCATCCGGGGGCCGACGAGCGGCCCCCGGCCACCCGGCGGCCCTGCGGCGGCCGTTGAGCGGCGACGCGGACGACGGGCCGCACACGGACGACGGGTGGGGTACGGCCCGGTGCCGTACCCCACCGCGTGCTGTCCGCCGGTCCGTCCGGTGGTTCAGAACCCGAAGCCGCCGCCGTTCGACGTGCCCCACTGGAAGCCCGCGCTGACATTGCCGTTGCGCGGGATCTCGAACGGGCCGAACATGATGGGCCGCTCACCGTGCCCGCCCCCGTGGCCGCCGGGACCGTCGATGCCGATCGACGGTGACGACGGCGCGGCGGACGCCGAGGCCGCGGCGCCTCCCACGGCAACTGCGGCCGCCATTACGGAAACAATCGCGGCACGACGGAGAAATGACATCAATGACTCCCACGGAGAGAAAAACGGATCCGAATACGTCTGCCACCCTAGTGGCCCGGCGGTGTCGTAGATCAATTCCTGCCGGTCGATTCCCTCGAAGGAGGCACGGTAATCCGATGTGCCCCATCAATATGCGTATCGCCTTTTCCGGCTTTCACGCCGGATAGTAATTGCCCCGCTTTTCTCTGTACGGTGCCCCGGTGAAGAACCGTGTTCTGGTCCCCGCCGTGGTCGCCCTCGTCACACTGGCCGGCGCAGCGCCCGCAGCCGGTCTCGCCCCACCGCCGCCCTGGTACTACGAGCCCGCACAGCCGGCCGCCTGGAAACCCGCACCGGCTCCCTCCTGGCGGCCGCCCGCCGCCCGCCCGGCCGAGAAGCCGTCACAGCAGGCCCCGGCACAGGGAGGTGGCACGGAACGCCCCACCAAAGGCACCGGTAGTAGTGGTCCTGCGCCGCAGGCCGACTACCGATCGACCCTGGTGCGGCTGCTGAACGACGAACGGGCCGCAGCGGACTGCCCGGCACTGCGCCCCCATCCGAAACTGAACAAGGCGGCACAGGCGCACAGCGCGTACATGGCACGTGCGCAGAACCTCTCCCACACGGGGGAGGGCGGCACCGACCCGGGCGGCCGACTGGCCGCGGCCGGCTACGACTTCGGCCGGGCAGGAGAGAACATCGTCGCCGGACCCGCGGACCCCGCGGCGGCGGTACGGGCGTGGATGAACAGTTCCAAGCACCGCACTTCCATCCTGACCTGCCAGTACCGTCACGCGGGTGCCGGTCGCGCCACGGGCCGCAACGGCCCGTGGTGGACACTGCTGCTGGCCGCGCCGCGCTGAGCCGCGCCGCGCTGAGCCGCGCCGCGCTGAGCCGCGCGGCCGGTGCGCCGCGCGGATCGGCGCGACGCGAACCGGCGCTCACGTCAAATCAGATCGTCGTCCCACCACCACGCGACCGTGGGGGCCGACGGAAGGGGCGCGCACCTGCTGTCGGCCGCGGACCGGGCCCACTCCAGCGGCGCTTCGTCCATGGCGTCGGGTACGTGTCCGAGGCTGAGGTACCGCGGCACCCGCAGGCCCCACTCGGCGTTACCCCTGATCCCGTACCGCAACCCCTGCAGATAGCTGCCCAGTTCGGTGCCGGCGTGGGGCCTGACCCGGTCGTGGACCTGCAGGAACCTGGTGAGGATCCGGTCCCTGATGCAGGCCGCCGCCTCCACCGCCTGCCCCAGCCCGATCTGCTGATGGTGCATCAGCACGCTGTAGATGTTCTGGTCGGAGTGGTCACGGGACATTTCCTTGCGCAACGAGTGCCGGTCGTTGTCGAGCGCGGCCACCATGATGGCCATCTCCGTCAGGGCCCGCACCACCGGCCGGTGCAACTCCTCGTCCGGCACCTCGAGCCCGGTCGCCAGCTCCAGCATGGCGAACGTCGGCTCGCCGCCGGACGCCAGCAGCCTCATGGCCAGGTACTCGTCCAGCTCCGGCATCCGGCCCGCCGCCTGATTGCCGATCTGCCAGGCGACGCCCGACAGCCACGCCCGGTGCGCATCGGTGAAGCGGCGGACCTGCGCCGGCGTGCCGAACGACCGGAACCGGCCGACGATGTCCTGCAGCGGCCGCACGAACCGCTCGCCCCCGTCGTCGGCGGAAGGCGCCTCGGCCGCCCGCTGAACGAGCCCGGCCACCGCGTTGAACTGCGCGGGGCGGCTGCTCAAGGGGCCACTGTCGCACCGGGCGTCGTCGAACGCGAAGCCCCAGTAGACCCACAGCGACGTCGCCAGCAGACGGTCGTCGTCCGCGACAGGGACGAACCGGGCGTAGAAGTCCGCGCTGTGCGTGGCCGCCACCCAGGCCTCCTCGTGCTCGGACGCGCACATGCCGCTCTCGCGGACCCACCGCACCGCCCGGTCGGCCACCTGCCGCACATGGCGGTGCACCGCCGACTCCAGAGGGCAGTAGAGGGCGGGAAGGTCGGCCTCGGCGACGGCAACTCCCATGATCAGGTCCTTTGTCTCGATCAGCGTGGACCCCTCACATGCTGGTCGGTGCCTTTGCAGGGCGAAGAGACATCAAGGCGTTTCCGTGACAAACCCCCCGAAAAGGTAGAGGCCAGCGGTGCATTGACGCACCCGGGCGGTGCACCTCCCGCCGCGGCACACAGGGCGGCCGCCCACGCGCCGTCGCCGTCGCCGTACACCGCACCGGCTGACCGGACCGCCGAAGCCGAGCCGGTGGGGGAGCACCCGGGCGCGAGGCGCGACCGGCCGGTGGAGAGAGGCGGCTCGCTCTTTCGGGCCACGCCGGAGGCCGGCGCAGACGGCAAGTGATCGGCTGACTCCAGCGCCAGTGCACCGAATGAGTGCTCCCCGGCGCAGACGGAGGAGTACTCGATGTTCTGGCCGACTTCCCGACACAAGACTCCCGCCCCGGGCCGCGGGCGGGCGCGGATCCTCCAGGTGGGTGCGCTGCTCCTGGCGGCACTGACACCCGCCCTTCCGGCGTCCGCCGCCCAGACACCTCCCATCACCTCCCCACCCGGCCAAGCACCCCACGATCTCGTGAGCACGCCGCCGGGCGACACCGAGGACCGGCTCGGCACCCCCGTGGCCACGCCCCTCGGGGAATTCGGCGGAATCCGCTACGTGCAGTACGACGGCGTGTTCGAGGGCGAGACGTCGACCGGCCGGTTCCGCGTGCCCTACCGGATCAGCGCTCCGGCCGACCCGCACCGCACCAACGGCACCGCTCTCGTGGAACCGCCGCACTTCGTCGTCGGACTCGGCATGCTCGACGTCTACCTGCGCCGGGACTTCCTGTTCCGCCAGGGATTCGTGCACGCCGGCGTCGGCTGGAGCACCCTCGGCGACCGCATCCTCGACCCGTCGGTGCCCGGCACATTCATCGAGGGCGGATTCGACGAGGACGGCGGGAGGGTCGACGACGAGATCATCACGGACTTCTCCAAGGCGCTCTCCTCCCGCGCCTCCGACGCGCGCCCACTGGTCGGCACAGTGCACCGCCGCTACGGCACCGGCTTCTCCGACAGCTCCTATCCGCTCCTGCGCCTGGTCCGTTCCGGTGACGCCGCGGGCCCGTTCGACATGGTGCTGCCCGTCACCACGGAGGGCTTCGACCCCCAGGCCGACATCGCCGCCGGCCGCTACAAGGGCAAGATCCTCATCGTGAACTCGGAGGCCGACGACTCCACCAACCTGACCGACCGCGGCATCGCCCCCGAGCGGTACCGCTTCTACGCCGTCGCGGGAAGCCCCCACATCCCGGACCCGCTGGACGCGCCACTGGACGTACCGTTCCCCGTCCGGGGATCCACACCGGCGAGCTTCGTACCCGCGCTGCGCGCACACTTCCTGCAGGGCCACGACTGGGTACGCAAGGGATCACCACCGCCGACGAGCACCCAACTGCGCACCGAGGGCGACAGCATCGTCCGGGACACCAACGGCAACGCCCTCACCGAAGACCGCACCGGCCGACTCGTACCACGACTGCCGTTCGTCGAACTCGGCGAGGCCCGCTACATCGCCGGCTTCATCGGCAGCTACGACAACGTGCGCACCGTCCAGCAACTCGGCTTCAGCAGCCACCGCGCCTACACCAGAGCCTTCGCCGACAAACTTCGGGACTACCAAAAAGCCGGCTTCATCCTGCCGGTGGACGCCCGCGACATGCGCCGCCGCGCACAGCTGTGCCCTCCGTCGACGTTCACCGAGACCTACCGCGACCACTACACCCGGTTCGTCACGATCCGCCCCTGCCCGGCCCGGTGAACCCCGCCGTGCCCTGAAGCCGAGCGTGACGGCTCCAGCCGCCCCAACGACCGCCCCCCGGCCGGGACCGGCCACGGCCGGGGGCAGCCCGGAGCACACGGCCGTGAGGCCCGCTCCGTCCGCCGCGCCGACCGCCGTCCGCCGATCCGCACGAGCCGACATCCCGCCCTTCGTGACCCATGCACGCTCATCAAGCAGACCAGAGCCTTCGCCGCCCGCCACGACCTGATCTCGCCTGCCACCTTCCACCCGGCGCGGGCGGACCCCGCCGCCCCTTGACGGACGGCCGCCTTGCCCGGCCGGAGGCCAGTAACCGGTGTGCGACATACGCGAGTTGCGTAGGCTGTCCGGTCGTGACGTCGTATGAGCGCTGGTCCCTGGTCGCCTCGTTCGGTGCCCTTCTGGTAAGTGTCGTCGCCTTCGGCGCGGTGCTGTGGCAGCTCGTGATGCTGTCGCGCGCCACGACCCTCGACCATGACCGACGGCGCAAGCAGGCGACGGTGGAGTACCTCGCCGCCACTATGGACAGGCGCAAGGAACTGCGCGACGAAGGCATCCCCGACGAGCGGGACCTTGCGGCGGTCTCAGCGTTGATCGGCCGAATGGACGCGGGTGACCGGACGGCGACACGGCTCGTCTACGCCTACCTGACGATCTACAACCATCTCGGCGTGGCCGCCCGGTCGGACGCGTTCGACCTGCGAGTCATCGACCAGGCATGGGGCGGCTCGGTCATCGCCATCTGGGAGGGCTACCGACCCTGGATCGAGCGCCAGAGGCGCGCCCGCTGTGAGCCGCGGCTCTACGAGGACCTCGAGCGTCTGGCCGCACTGATGACTCCACGGCGCGTCGCGGCTGCACCCGAGGACAGGAGTGTCCCCGTGCAGAGGTGATCTTCAGGTCCGTGGCGCGCCTCCCGAGCTCGAGGCTGTGCACACTCTGCCGCTCCTGCCCCGCCGCGTCAGGCCATCGGCGTCCGGTCCGCGAAACCGTGCTCCGCCGGGCGGGCCGCGCGCTGGGCGAGCCAGCCGGACACCCGGGGACCGCCGCTGACCGCGCTGCCTTCAACGACCGTGCGGACGTGTTCGAAGCCCTGACGGAGGTAATAGCGGTGCAGGGCCCGGTTCGTCGTCCAGGCGTCCAGCCTGACCCAGGCCGCCCTTGACCGGTACGCCCTGTCCCCGCCCCAGTCGAGCAGCCGCCCGCCGAGGTTCTGCCCGGCGTGTGTGCGGGCCACGGTGAGCTTGCTGATGTACAGCGCCGGGTCCGCCCCCTCCTCCGAGGTCCACAGCCCTTCCGGGGGAACCGGGGCCAAGGTGACGGTCGCAGCGGTCACCCCGCCGTCGCGCACCACGAACGTCTGCCCCGTTTCGACGGCTGCCCGCAGGCGGTCTGCCGGGTAGGGACGGCGCCACTGGTCGCTACCGAGCTCACCGAGCCAGGCCGCCGCCTCGTCGCGGAAGGACAACAGCAGGGGCAGGTCGTCCAGTTGTGCGCACGTGATGATCACGCAACCTCCCTAGGGATCCGCGGGCAGTCGACGCTGCTCCCTCGCGGCCGGCGGGGTCACAGCATGCCACGGCGCCGTCAGCTGCCGCCCGGCCCCAATGCCCGAAATGGCGCCTGCCGGTCAGCGGTGTTCCACCACGTGTCGTCACCCGGTGGCATCCCCTCCCCGGCGCGGCCGGCGGCTACGCCCGATTCGGGACTACAGCCCGCGCATCCGGTGGCCACGAGCGTTCCAGCACTGCTTGCCTCATTGAGAACGCCGATTCGGGGGCGGCGCGGGCTGAACCTTGCCGGCGGCGGCGGTGCCCGCAGCCGCGACGAGGGGTGGCACCTGAGCGGTCGGGGTCTGCGGTCCTTCTCGACACGCGCTCGTCGCCTGTGCGACGTCCGGTCGCACGCGAAGTGCCGCATCTGCGGGTCGGCCACTCGCTTCTGCCTGCTGTGCGGTCATGGTGCGATCTCTGCGTTCTGTGCCGCTGAGGTGGGCGGAGCATGAGGACGGTGGTCCGGCCGTTCGGCCGGACCACCGTCCTCGCCTGTTGAAGTGCTGTTGCCGCCGGGGTCAGAAGTCGAACAGGTCGCTGGCTCGGGACTGCGCCACACAGCTGTTGGCGAACGTCTGCTCGTACGAGACTCGGCGGCCCTCCCACACGCCGTCAGCTGTGACGGTCACGGGAGCGTAGATCTTCGGACAGACGCGCCCCGAGCCGTCGTTCAGCGTGAGCGCAGGCTGACCGTGGGCGCGTTCCAGGTCCGCGCACGCGGCCTTTGCGTCCGGGTGGGTTCCGCCGGCGGTCGGCTTGCAGGTGAGGGTGACGGCCCGCGCGACGGTCGCTGCCGCCGCGCTCTCGCCCTGACCGACCGTCAGCACGACCGCGGACGGCGCGTACAGGCTGTGGGGCTCACCCGCCGCGGCAGGGCCGGCGGTCAGAGTGGCGAGGCCGACGGCTGTCCCCGCCATGCAGGCGATCGTGGCTGCTGATCGACGCATCGGAGTCTCCTTCTTCTCGACTACGGAACCTGCAGCGTTGCTCAGGCGTCGGGAGAACATCACATCGATGCCCGTCACTTCGGACATCGGCGACGGGGGCAATTGACCGAAAGGGGCCATGACCGGGACGGGGAGTTCATCGGCAGCGCGTTTAGCGCCAGTTCATCAGCAAGAGCCCCTCACCGAACCGGTCCCCTCGGCAACATGAACGAGCCGTGACATCTCGACCGATATGCCCTGCTCTCCGGCTGATACGGCAGAAAGGTGATTGAAACGGCATACAAATTCCCCTGGACGTGGCGGTTACGTCACGCTGCCCCGCCCTTCGGGCGCGACGGCTCCCGGAATCCGCCCACCACCCAGCGAACCGCCCACGATCCCCAGCGTGTACGTCGTCATGCGCACTCAACGCAAAGGCCCCGGACGAGGGCACCGGGTGCGGGGGAAGGATCTGCCCTCGAGCGCTCGTCCACCGGCCGCTCGCCCGGCCCACCGTCACACCGCACGCATCCCGACTCGCTGGGTTCCTCATGCACGCTCGCCCTCTACGCCGACCGCCAGGTCCTCGAGGGTTCGGCTGTGGGGGATCGGCGAGCCGCCACGGCCACCCCGCCGATCCCCCACAGCTCTGACACTAGTCGTAGAGCAACCACGTCACGCCCGCTCTCGCTCCCCGCGTTCCCCAGTTGGTTCACTCCGTGAACCAACTGGGGCGAAGAGTAGCTCTGAGGAAAATGCGGGATCGGCATCAACTTGTGCCGTGGCGGCCGGTCGGCGGTGTGAGGGGCAGTGGGACAGTGAGCCTTTTCCAACCTCACGTTGAGGCGTAGTGAAGGACGAGGACGGCCTTCACGAAGTCGGTGCTCCGGTTGGTGCCGCAGCGAAGCTTCCGCAGGAGGCGCCAGCCCTTCAAGACGGCCATGGCCTGCTCACCGACGCCCCGGATCTTGGCGTGGCTGTTGTTGCGCCGTCGCTTCCAGCGCTTGAGCTGACGGCCCCGGAAGGGGACTCGGATGTGCTGTCCGGCGCCTTGGTACGCCTTGTCCGCCCAGCACTTCAGTCCCGCGGCGGCGAGTGCGTCGACGATCCCGCGCCAACGGGCAGCGGTCAGGTCTTGAGTGGAGCCGGGCAGGGCCGGGGAAGCCCACAGCAGTCGGCCGAATGTGAGGACCTGAACGTTCATGCCGTGCCGTTTGTGTTTGCCCGAGTAGTACGGGGTTTCGACGGTGATCTTGTCGATGGGCAGCAGTGTGCCGTCCAGGATGACGCACGCCTTGGCTGTGGCGGTCTTCATGGCCTCGGCCAGGCGGGAGCCGTACACGTGTCGGCACGGACTTGGTGCGGTCGCTCGCGAGCGCGGCGGGCGTGGAACGGTGCCGGACCCCCGGCACGGCCCGCCAGTCGGGGGTGCTTACGCTCCTCATTATGCGATATCTCAGAATTTTGACCGGCGTGGCCGCGGTGACCCTGCTCAGCGCGGGCTGCGGCGCTTCGGAAACCGCCAAGGCCGGCGGCACGGACGACGCGGCGAAGGCCCTGCCGGTCGCCATCACCGGCCCTCAGCCGGACGTGTACATGCGTGGCGGCGACGCGCTCCGGGTCACCCCGGCCCCCGATCTCGGCGCTCCCTTCGTGAAGAAGGTGGAGCACGCGCTGCGCGAGGACGTGCTCAGCACCGCCAAGGTCGCCGGTAAGACCAGCGCCACATGCCCTGCCGGCGTGGTCCAGAAGGCCGGTGCGGTCAGCCAGTGCGTGGTGACGTACGCGGGGGCCGAGATCCCCTACGACGTCAAGATCAGCGACAGCTACACCGCGGGCAGCAGCATCATCTCGTACACCAAGGAGCCCAAGAAGGCGCTCCTGGTCGACAAGCTCGTCTACCAGATGATCAACGAGAGGTACGGCGCCGAGTCCGGGCGCACCGACGCGAGCAAGGTCGCCTGCGACGAACTCCCCGCCGCGAAGGCGTTCGACTACGGGGCCGACACCGGCTTCACGTGCCAGTACTGGGGTGAGCACGCCAAGAACGGCGAGCCGGGTTACCGGACCGTGCAGATCAAGATCGGCGTCAAGGGCTACAGCTACAACTTCGAGGAAGTCGAGTAACGCCTGCCGGACCCTGGGCCGAGGCGTGTCTGTCTAGGACAGTTCTGCGTTCGGGAAGCCGGGCCCGCCGACTTCCCGACCGGGCCTGTACCGGGACCCGTGTCGAGTGTGCCGAGCCCGGTGGGTTCACGGCACCGAGCCCTTCTGCATGGTGGCACGGTGTTTTGACACGACAAACGGGTAGTCGCCGGCCAGATGCGCCAGCGGCTTCAACGGCTTCAACGTGGCGATGAGTAGGGAAAACAGCATGGGCACCTGCCGCCCGAGGCCACCTTCAACAGGTGGTCGCAGATACTGTGCCCACTCGCCGGCCTCGGGCCACGTCTCGGGGCCGGCGAGCAGGCACGGGTTCCGGGGGAGACTCCGGTCCCCGTGACGGGACTAGGGTCACCGAGGCCGGCACGGAGGCCGTCCACCGGCCTTCGACCGGCCCGGGGCTCTAACAGCAGCTGACACAATGAGGTGGATCACCCCTCAGTGTCTGTGATGCCGGCACGCAGGCCAGGCCTCGACGCGGTTGCCGTGCGTCGCGAAATCGGTCGACAGACGCAGCCGTGAACCACTGTGATGGCTGCGACTGCCCGTCGCACGGAGCGGGCCGGCCAGGGGAGTTGTTCTTGGTGACTGCGAGAACTACGGACACACGACCTCAGATCGATGAGGCGCTGGTCAGGCGCCTGGTCGACACTCAGTTCCCGCAGTGGGCGGGGCTGGCCCTGAAGCTGCTCGACCCGGCTGGCTCCGATCATGTGATCTACCGGTTGGGCGAGGAGCTGTCCGTCCGGCTTCCGCGCCATCCCGGAGCCATCGGGCAGGCCAGGAAAGAATTCCAGTGGCTGCCTCAACTCGCCCCGCACCTTCCCCTGGCCGTTCCGGTACCCGTGGGAGTGGGCGGCCCCGGCTTCGGTTATCCGTGGCCGTGGGCGGTGTCCCGCTGGCTGGACGGCGAGGTGGCGACCGTTGACGCACTGGGCGACTCCTCCAAGGCGGCAATTGAACTGGCTCAGTTCCTGGCCGCCTTGCAGCGGTTCACACTCGAGGACATCCCCGCCGGGGACACCAGGGAAGCCCTCACCGGCCGTCCGTTGTCCGACCGGGACCGCGCGACGCGGGTCGCCATCGACGAGGTAGACGGCGTGTTCGACAAAACAGCGATGACGGAACTGTGGAACGCGGCACTGAGCGCGCCCGGCTGGGACCGCTCTCCGGTGTGGTTTCACGGCGACTTCCACACCGGTAACCTGCTGACCTCCAACGGCTGCCTCAGCGCCGTCATCGACTTCGGCGGGCTCGGCATAGGCGACCCGGCCTGCGACCTGATGATCGCCTTCACCTTGATGACGGCAAACAGCCGAGCAGCCTTCCGCGATGCGCTCGGCGTGGACGATGCCACCTGGATGCGGGGGCGCGGTTGGGCCCTGGCTACCGGCCTGAACGCCTACACCTCCTACGCCGCCGTCAACCCCAGGGTCGCCGCGCAGACGACCCGGCAGATCACCCAAGCCCTTACAGACCAGCCGATCACCGGAATCATGTGACCGGCTCACGGACACTCCGCGCTGGCAGTGTCCCTCGCTGGTGTCTCGTCGCCCGCCCCTGGAGGACTCGTGCCGGAGCGCACCCTCAACGACGTCATGATCATCCTGGAGCGCCGTGACGGCGAGGTGTTGAAGGTGTGCCTCGCCGAGCGGCTGAACACCGGCTACGCCGACGGCCTGCTCAACCTGCCGTCAGGAAAGGTCGAGTGCGGGGAGGACCCGTACGACGCGGTGATCCGCGAAGCGAAGGAAGAGGTCGGCATCGACCTGGACCGCCAGGCACTGCGCCTCGTTCACGTCACCTACTTCCGGAGCCCTGCAGGCCACACCCGAGTCGGCTGGTTCTTCGCCGCCGACCGCTGGGACGGGGAGCCGTACAACGCGGAACCCCACAAGTGCGCCGGGCTTTCCTGGCACCGGCCGGACAACCTGCCCGCGAGCACGGTCCGCTACAACGCGGTCGGCGTCGGCCACTACCTCAAGGGAGAGCCGATCTCCGTGCACTGGCACGACCACTCGCCCTACGTCAGCCTCGGGACGAGGTGACCTCGGTGGGCGGGATGGACCAAGGGGAAACCGAGAAGACGGTCTTGGATGATGTGGGTGCCGATGTTCGGCTGGCGGCTCTCGAGTTCGATGACGCGCGAGCCTGGTGGGACCGTGCGCGTCAGCATCCGTTGGAGCCGCTGGCGGCCGACGTCTGGGTGACCGACCCGGCCTTCGAGCACGTCCTGTTGGTGAAGCACCGGTGGCGCGGCTGGGTGCCGCCGGGCGGCACGGTCGAGGCGGGCGAGACCCCGCGCGCCGCCGCCGAACGCGAGCTCGCCGAGGAGACCGGCGTGCGGGCTGCGCTCCTCGCCGTTCCTGCGGCCGTGTCCGTTCGCTCCTACCGAGCCGACTGGTCGGCGACGCTGGGCCTGTCGTACGCCGCGATCGTGCCCTTGACCGTGGAACTGGGGGGTGAGGCTGGACAGCCGCCGCAGTGGTTCGCCCTCGACGATGAGTGGGAGTCCGTGTTCCCGGAGGACGGCGAGCGGATCCGAGCGCATGTACGTCGGCTGGTGGCCGACGCGAAGGCGTAGCACCTGGCTACGCAGACGCCGAAGACAGTTTGTCTTCCGCGGCCCGCCCCCTGTTCAGCGTTCGTGCGGAAGGAATGCGTGTTGTCCGTGCCCAGCCCCAGCGGCTCGAGGGAAGAGGCGTTACCCGAAGCGGTGGCGGCGGTGTCGTTGAAGGGACACCGGTCGTTCAACGCGTATCTGACGGGCGAGGCGGCCAGCCTTCTCGGTACGTCGGTGCACGCGGTCGCGCTGCCGGCGCTGGCGGTGCTCGAGCTGGGGGCCGGGCCGGACCAGGTGGCGCTGCTGGCGCTGCTGGGGCATCTGCCGTCGTTCGTCCTGGCGCTGCCGGCGGGTGTGGTCGTCGACCGGCACGGCAAGAAGCGGCTCCTGGTGGTCACCGACCTGGTCGCTGCGGCGGCGGTCGCGGCCATCCCCGTGTCGGCTGCCGCCGGTGTGCTGTCGATAGCGGTCCTGTACGCCGTGGCGCTGACGGTGGGCGCGGCGACGGTGCTGCACAACGCGGCCGCGATCTCCGTGGTGCCGCAGCTCGTGCCCGCAGGGCTGCTGCATGCGGCGAACTCGCGTGTCGGCGTGGCATTCAGCTCGGCCGACATCGCGGGCACGTACGCGGGAACCGCGGTCGTCGCCGTGGTGGGCGCGTCGCGGGCGTTCGCGCTCGACACCGTCTCCTATCTGCTCAGTGCGTGGTGTGCGAGCAGGATCCGACTCGAGCGGCCGGCCGCCGTACCGGTGCGGCGCAGGATGATGCGCCAGATCGTCGAGGGCATGGGATACGTGGCCCGTGACCCGCTGGCGCGGCCGCTGGTGGCGAGCCTGGCCGTGACCGGCCTGGGCACCGGCATGGTCAACACGTACTGGGGCTTCCACCTGCTGACGGCCCTGCAGGCCGGACCGGTTGGGCTCGGTGTGGTGATGGGCGTCTGCGGTGCGGGCGGCCTGGTCGGCGCGTTCCTCGCCCCGCGGCTCGTGCGCCGGTTCGGCCCCGGCCGGGTGCTGGTCACGTCGTTCACGCTGTGCGCGGCCATGGGCGTGCCGCTGCTGCTGGCCCGGCCGGGGGCCGCTCTGGCTGGCGGTCCTCGCAGTGGCCGGGATGGTGCAGATGGCCGGGGCGGCGTGCGCCGGTACGACGCAGCGGTCCGTGCGGCAGCAGATCTGCCCGCCGGAGCTGCAGGGCCGGGCCCAGCAGACATCGACGTGGCTTGTGACCGGGAGCCGGTTCCTCGCCACCGTGGCCGCCGGTGTCCTCGCCGCGACGACGTCCGTGCCGACCGCGCTGGTGGTCGGCACGGTGCTGCTGTTCGCGCCGGTCGTCCTGCTGTGCCTGTCTCCCGTGCGCGGCCTGGCCCGGATGCCGGTCGCGCCGGCCGATGTATCCCTTCCGTCTCGTCGTCCCCCTGGAGTGTGAGCAGCTGTGTTGAACTTTGAGGAACAGACGGCCGAAGCGTGGAACGCGTACGGCGTGCACCACACGGCCAGGGGCACGGACGTCCCCGACGTCGACCGGTTCGCCTGGGGCTACTGGCCGGCGGGCCCGGCCGAGGAGATCCTTGGCGACCTCGAGGGACGCCGCGTGCTGGACATCGGGTCCGGGGTCGGGAAGTACCCGGCGCACCTTGCCCGGCTCGGGTTCGAGGTTGATGCCGTCGAAGCGTCGCTGGCGCAGCACGAGCGCGCCGTCGCCCGCTACGGCCAGCTGCCTGGGCTTCGGCTGATCCACTCCGATGCCGTCGCGCACCTGACGGAGGCGGAGCCGTACGACGTCATCTACTCGGTGCACGCGATGCCCTACATCGACCCGCGCCGCCTCTTGCCCGCCCTGTTTCCGGCGCTCAAGCCGGGCGGGCGGCTCGTCTTCTCGTCGCTGCTCACGAACTCGAGCGGCAACCCGCCCTCGACGTCGGTCGTCGCCCGGCCCGAGATCCTGCCGGTGGCCGGCGGTGAGCCGCTGTCCGTCCATATGTGGGTGCTCACCCCTCAGCATTGGACCGCGCTCCTCATCGACCACGGGCTCGGCGTCGAGCAGATCGACGTGCTCACCGACCCCGACGGCGAGAGCCCGCTGTCGTGCACCCTGATCCAGGCCCGCCGCCGCTGACGCGGGCCGACACGGGGCGTGGTCCTCGCCCGTTCGGCGGTGCGGTCGGTGTCTGATGGAAGGCGGGCCGTGCAACCGACAGACCACTGATGGGCGTTATGGCTGATGGGATTCGGGGCGAGGAACGCCGGAAGACAAATTGTCTCCGAGGAGGTGCCGCAGGACCCGGCGCAGGCGCAGACGTTCATGGGTGCGGTCGCGCCGGCGCAGGCGGGCGACCCGGTCATGGAGGAGATCATGGCCGGGCTGGCGACGTGCCTGTGCTCGCCCCTGGCGGCTGCGGGACCGCCTGCCTGCTGCTGCATGTGGTACCGCGGTTCGTCGCGGCCTCCGATGGACCAGTGCCACTGCGACTGCCCCGAGTGGCTTCGTTCATGAAGGCGGGTTCTGGCACAAACCTTGGGGAGCGGTCGCGGAGCGTTACCCCGTTGTTCGAATCGGTCTGCTGGAGCGGACTCTCACGGCGCTCGGCCGGCCCGCGTGGGACGTGACGCCCGAGGACATCGACCGCGTCGTCGGTGGCCTCGCGGTCCAGGGCCGCAAGACCTCGACCCGGCGCGAGTACGTGCAGATCTTCAAGGGCTTCCACCGGTTCCTGCAAGCCCACAAGGCAGCCGAGATCGAGGCCGCGTTCGGTGTCCGGCTGGTCTGCCCGGTCGACGAGTTCAACGCTTCCCGGCATGTCGGCGACGACTCCCCGGCTCTCCTTCCGCCGCCGACACCCGAAAGGGTGGCCGAGTTCTTCGACTTCATGAAGCAGCGGATCGCCACCGCACGGAAGTACGAACCCGCAGCCCGCGACTATGCGATGTTCCGGACGCTGTATCACGCCGGGCTCCGATCGGAAGAAGCCTCGCTGCTGGAAAAGCCGGACGCGCACTTCACTCGCGGCCCATTCGGCAAGCTCCACGTCCGCTTCGGCAAAGGCGCCCACACCTCCGGACCCCGCCCTCGCTGGGTGCCCATGCTTTGACGGCCTCGACCTCGTTCTGCGGTGGTTCCTGGAAGACGTACGACCCACGTTCCCCAACTCGCCGGTGCTGTTCGCCGATGAGTCCGGCGGCCCCCTGCACCGCGGAACGATCCGCAACCGGCTGCGGTATCTCATGCAACTGGAAGGACGGCCGACGGACGAGCGGTTCAGCCCGCATGCGCTGCGGCGGGCCTGCGCGACCCACAACTACGAACGCGGCGTCGACCTGGTGGCGATCCAGCAAATGCTCGGTCACTGGACGGTGAGCTCGACCATGCGATATGTCCGGCCCTCCGCGACCTTCATCGAGGATGCCTATCAGCGGGCGGTCGCCAGCACGCTGGCCGAGCTGACGGGGAAGGACACCACAGCATGAAGATCCGATGGCGGCTGCGGATGGCCGCTCCCGCGTCTGCGAAGAATGCGGCCATCCAGTCCGCGCGGCCCACACCCGACTGTGCCGGGACTGCCGCCGCAAAGCCGAGCCCCTGGCTGAGGCGGCTGGCGGAAGGTCGGCGACCGGCCGGGGTGGTGCGATGGGTCGCTCGACGGGGGTGGTGTCGACCTCGATCCCGGGCTGTGACGGTGAGATATGTGCTGGACGGCAGCCAGGTCAGGACGCTGGAGGACTTCTGGCGGGTCGCCGGCGAGAGCATCGGCTGCGGCGGCTACTGTTCTTCTCCTCGCGTTACGCCGAACCGGATCCGACTGCTATCCGACTCGCCCTCGCAGAGCTCGTGGAGGCTGGTGACGCGCCTCGGCGCGGCTTGCGGTGACCCAGTCTTTGAGGTGCTGGCCAGAGCGTGTTGTGATCCTTAACAGCGGCCCGAGCCCGAAAAGCCGGCGGGGCTCCCCGCTCACAAGGACGGGAAGCCCCACTTGCCTGCCTGTGCCGGTCAACCGGCCATGGCCGCCACGACCAGCGCAACAGCCGCACCGCACAGCAGCACCACAAGTGGCCATGCCAGCGGGCCGCGCCCGGTACGCCTGCGCCACAGCACCAGCCACAGCGCACACGCCGCCACGAACACGACCGTCACACCGCTCAGCTCGCCCTCCCGCCACGCCACCCGCACGGCGCCAGGCTCAGCACCCCATACAAGGAGCGCAACGAGGACGCCCACGGTCAGCGCGCACACCGCTTCCAGCAGCCTGCTCATATGGTGCCCTCGGCGTCTTGCCCGTGGCCCGGGGTGTCGGGTGGGTTTCACATCAACCACTGCGGCCGAGGCTGACAAGGTCGGGCAGCAGCATGAGCGATCCGACCAGGACCCAGCCCCCGCCGACGATCCGGAGCGTCTTCGGCGTCGCCGATCCCGTGAACGGCATCTGTCGCGCAACGAGGACGAAGAACTTCTCGGCCGCCCCTCGCACGTTCAGGGCGAGCACGATGCCGGCAACGATGAGGAACCCGACACCGATCCACAAGATCCATATGTCATCGCTGGCCGACTCGCCCACCACGTCTCCCCACCCCAGACAGACAGCTTGGATGCCTACAACCTACTCATCGCAGGGAGGTCGCTGGACGCCCGAGAGGTTGGGAGCCTGGGGAATCGCGTGAACTTCTCCCTGGGGAATTACACGATCGTCCACAGCAGTACGGCTGGTGGGACTTCACCGACACCGTCCTCATCATCGCCACCCACCTTGAGCGCCTGCGTGCCAAGGGCCCGCACGGGCCGATCTGGTGGCGCTTCGGCCGCTCTGAGTGGCAGCCCCTGACCGACGCGCTGACCAACATCCGCACCAAGGCGGAGTACGACGCCCGTGACGAACAGCGTCGGGCGGAACGGGAGGCCGGGCGGGGCGGGCTGTGCACACGCTGCGAGCACGCGCGCCGCGAACTCGAACGCGAACGCCGCACGGAGGATGCGGAACCGGCGAACGGCATCATGGCCCGCCTGCGCGCCCGCGCCGCCGAACGGTAGACCCAGCGGTGCGGCACGGTGACGTCGCCGGCGGTTTCGCCGCGTGCCTTCCTGAGGAACCAAGGGACACCGAGTCGGTGCTGAACGGCCTTCCTGCTCCCGGTTATCGCGGGAGTCGGATGCGGATGGTTTTGCCCGTTCCGGGGCTGTGTGTGATGGCGAGGTGGCTGGTGAGGCGGCGGATCACGTGCCAGCCGAACCCGCCGCCGTAGCCGGTCAGGTCGGGTGGGCGCCCGCACGGGAGGGCGGGGCTGGGGTCGCTGACCGCCGCCGTGAGTGTGTGGGGGTCGGCGGAGAGCTCCAGCGTGTACCGGCCGCCGCCGTGGCGTAGTGCGTTGGTGACGAGTTCGCACACGACCAGGGCCAGGGTGTCGGTCACCGCCTGGTCGGGCGGCGGGTGGAGCCGGGCGGTGAAGGCGCGGACGGCTTCACGGGCCTGGTGGATGCCGGCGGCGCTGTCGCCACGCACCACGATGGGTGTGGGTGTGTCCGGGGCGGCGGTGATGTTCGTGCTGTCCATGCGCGCTCCCGCCTGTGTCGGATGTCCGCTTTTGCGGTGCCCTGCCTGGTGCCCGATCCACGAGTTTTCACGCCCACCCTGCGAATTCAGGGGCCTGACGGGGAGTGCACCGCACCCGGTGCGCACTGCCGGGAGGGAGTTGTCGGCGTACACCTGATCGTCCCCACTCGCGTACGAAGGAACACGGCCAGTTTCTGATGCGCTTTGATGCGCGACGCTCCCCGGCGCCGGCTGGGCTCGCAGCCTGTCTGCTGAGCGTGCGACGGATGCGCCGGGCACCCTGCGGGTGGTCGCCGTGGTCACGGCTGCTGAGGGTGCGTGGCTCAGGGGATGGGGAGCGGCGATGGCGGTTTGGTGACGGCGAAGGCGAATGTCGTCTTGATCGAGGACAGTGACGGGAGGGTCCGTAGCTCTCGCCGTACGAGGTCTTCGTACGCGGCGAAGGAGTCGATGACGATCTTGACGAGGTAGTCGTCGTCGCCGGCGAGCAGGTACGCCTCGACCACCTCAGGAATCGAGCGGAGCTTCTCCTCGACGGCGTCGACGACCTGCGAGGTGTGTGCGAGGAGCGTCATCCGTACGAAGGCGGTGATCGACAGCCCGAGCGCGTCCTGGGAGAGCATCGCCGCGTAGCCCTTGATCACGCCGCTCTCCTGCAGGAGCCGCACACGCCGCAGACACGGTGACGGCGAGAGGCCCACGCGATCCGCCAGCTCCTGATTAGTGAGTCTGCCGTCTCGCTGGAGTTCGAGGAGGATATGCCGGTCGATGTCATCCATGGTCACCATGTGGCAGATCCTGCCACAGCGAGCCGCCTGAGAGGCATGATACGCAATCGCCCGCTACAGCCATCTCCCTAAAATTGCTTGCCGTAGAGCAGGGATGGAAGGAGCTGGCCATGGCCCATCACATGCGCGCCAGGCTGATCGGGGCGGCCGCTCTCACGGCCGCGGTTGTCCTGTGGACCTCGTTCGCCCTGACGGTCCGGGGGATCGGCTCGTCCAGCCTCACCTCGATCGACGTGGCGTTTCTCCGCTTCGCAACGCCCGTCGTCATCCTGGCGCCGTGGCTTCCGCGCACCGTCCGCGCGCTCCGTGGCGAACGGATCGGTGTCCTGCTCATGCTCGGAATCGGTGGACTGCCGCACTTTCTCCTCTCCGCACTCGGCGGACACCTGACCTCCGCCGCGCTCATCGGTCTCCTCATCCCCGGCACGGTCCCGCTGTTCGTCGCTGTGATCCTTTATCTCCGGTGGCGGGAACGGATCTCCCCGCGACGCCTAATCGCCCTGGCCGCGATCATCACGGGTATCACGGCGGCGGCGTTGCAGACGACGTCCACCGCGACGACCGAGGGCATCGGCATTCTCCTCACCGCCGGATGCGCCTGGGCCGTCTACACGATCGGCCTGCGCCAAACGCGGCTCGGCCTTACCGGCGTCGTGCTCGCCGTCTGCACACCCGCCACGATCACAGCCGCCCTGCTTGCCGCCTCCACCGCCATGCCCTCACACCTGATGACCGGCACCGCCGGTACCTCCGACGTTCTGCTCTTCACCAGCCTCCAGGGCATCGGGACGGGACTGCTCTCGACCCTGTGCTACGCCTACGCGGTGCGCGCCCTCGGCAGCAACCTCGCCGCAACAGCCGGCGCGCTCAGCCCCGTCCTGACCGCGCTCGTCGCCGTCCCCCTCTTCGACGAGCCCGTCACCCCAGGCGTGAGCGCCGCCCTCACGCTCATCGTCACCGGCGTGACGGTGTTCAACATCGCGCCGCGCCATCGTGAAAACGGACCGAAGCGTCCACGGCCCGGGGGGAGGACACTGGACCGAACCCGCAGCATGACGAATGGGATGCCGCCGACCAGCGCGGCATCAACGAGCGAAGTGGCCTGAGAGCTGGGGAAGTTGGTCCGTACGCGCCTGGGGAGCCAGGGCCGTACGCCAACAGGAGTGCGCACGGCGGTCCCGCAGGGGCGCGCTTGCCGCTGCCCTACGGCCCGTCCTCGGTCGCCGGCGTGCGGTGTCTGGTGCTGTTCGTGGCCCGGTGCACCTTGCGCAAATCCCTGGTCATCCGGATGGCAGGCTCTGTGCTCCCGGGCGAAGGAGTCGTGCCATGACGGATCGGCCGGAGACGGAACGAGTGGACTGTGCCGACTGCTTCGCCGGACCGGGCCGCGACAACACCCGCGTCGCGTTCGTGAAGACCGGCGGCGGTCTCAACGAGACCTGGCACCGTCCCGACTGCCCGGCGCTCACGATCATGCGGATCGACTTCGAGGAGAGCAGCAGGCGGGGTCAAGGAGCAGGACGCGTGGGCCAATGGCGTCTTCCCCGCCGCGCACGAGCGGCTCAAGCAGGCCGCCGCGGCGCTCCCCGCCGACACTTCAGCCCGGCCGTTCATCGACGCCCTGACCGAGTTGGTCCAGGCGCAGGCCGACACCACAGGCTTCGTCGTCCTGCACCGCTGGGCGGAGATCCTCGAGCGGCACTTCCCCCCGGACCTCCCCGATCCCGCACACATCAAGGAGTGACAGGCTCCCCGACGCCGCCGGAATCGAGGATCCGGCATTGGTGGAGTGACGCTGCGGCCGCCCCGGCCACCGTCCTCCAGGCCGAGGTGACGACAGCAGTCGAAACAGGGGTGACAGCGGGAGTCACAACAGCTGTCACAACGAGGGTGACACCCAAGAATGGGGCGGGTAGGCAAGGCCGCTGATCACAGGGCATTCAAAGAACACCCGGTGCGCTGACATCCCTTCGTCCGAGGTGGTGGAGAGCCGACCTGCTG
This sequence comes from Streptomyces kurssanovii, assembly GCF_040677245.1. Lineage (NCBI taxonomy): Bacteria > Bacillati > Actinomycetota > Actinomycetes > Kitasatosporales > Streptomycetaceae > Streptomyces > Streptomyces kurssanovii. The sequence goes on along the minus strand of NZ_JBFAQK010000058.1, from coordinate 4,495 downwards.
ACGTGATCCGGCTGGCGCTGCGCTGGGCCTCGTTCTCGGGCGCTGCCGCGCCGGTGATCGACGGCCGACGCGAGCGCCGCGCCCTTGTCGTCAGTGGACCGTCGCCGGCCAAGTGGGGGGGGCCGACCCCCACAAGGGCTTTGGCGCATCCTGCCTGGTCATCCCGGGATTTCTGCGCTGGCTGGAAGCCGACTTCCCCTCTGCGGCCGCCTGGGAGACGAGGGCGGGCGGTCTGGAGCGGCACGGGAGCTGCTCCTCAACGGCCCCGGGACGGGGGACTTGTGACGTAGTCGGATTCTTCGTTCCCCTGGACGGGCTAGGCTCGATTACGGGCCGTGCCGGTATGGAGTGCGCGGGACAGGCCCCGGTCCCCGGTGACGGGACGCAGTACGGCCGGGGGCGCCCCCGCACAGCGAGCTCATCCCTGGGCCGTGGGCCGGTATCGCTGGGCTACCGCCCCTGACCGGAACTCATGGCGGTCCACGAGCTCGAGCTGGATGCGCTCGCGCAGACCGGCGAGCAACGTCGGCCCGTGTCCGGCAAGGACCGGCTGAACAAGGAACTCGTACTCGTCGATCAGTCCCAGATCTGCCAACGCCAGGGGGAGTGTCACGCCACCCACCCACAGGCCCTCGCCCGACTCCTGCTTGAGCCGCTGAACCGCTTGCCCCAAGTCGCCTCGCACCAGGTCGGCATTCCAATCGACCTCGCTGAGCGTGCTCGACACGACGTACTTCTTCGCCCGGTCGATGGTCTCGGCGAACGGGATCTGCCACTCATCCATCCAGTCAGGCCACGTGCCCGTGGCCGGCTTCCGCCACGCCGACTCCATCATCTCGTAGGTCACCCGGCCGAGCAGCAGGGCATCGGCTCGCTCCATCTCAGCGGTCCAGTAGCGCATCGACTCCTCGTCCGGGGGGAGTCCTGCCTCGTGATGGCAGCAGCCGTCGAGCGTGACGTTGATCGAGTATCGAAGTGGTTTCATCTCGTTGCCTCCCTTGATGCGCGCCCCGCGTTCACCGGACCGTACTCAGACGACTGCCGGCGCCATTTCTCATCGGCGCCCCGATCGCCCCTACTTTGACGCCGTCGTGATGCGAACCAGACCGCAGACCAAGCGCGCGACCGATTCGGCGCTCGGAGCGTTCAGGTTCGCAACTTGACGGCGCCCATAACGCTCGACTTCGACGCACCGTGCCGCGTCACCTACCGCTGCTCAGGGTCAACGACAAGCGTCGCAAACGTTGCCTGACACGGCACCAGACACCCCTGCGCCCGCCCAGGACACGTCTGGGGCGGGCGCAGGGGTATCGGCGCCGGACTCACCCAGACACGGTGCTCAACGGGCTGGGCACCGCCGTTTCCTCCGTCCTGCCCCACCAGCATTCCTACCTGGGGTACTGCCAACCGTCCTGCTCCTGCCACCGGGCGTGAAGCCGCCCGCGGACCTATCGGCCGTCGGGAGCACAACAAGAATCGGCGGCGCACCGCGAGCAGCCCCGCACCGCGAGCTCATTCCTGGGCCCACTCCAGCCCGAGGTCGGCGAGTGCGGCGAGTTTGTCGGCACTCAGTTTGGTGCGGCGGCTCTTGCTGTTGCTCAGGAACACCCCGAGTTTGACTTCCGTCCCGTCCGGCAACGCCTCTGTGTGGGTTCTGGGGACCTTCACAGAGTCCGTGCGGGTCTTGTACTGCGCCAGGGCCACCACGCCCCGCTCGAAGGCGCTGGAGGCCGTCTTGGGGGCCTTGGTGGGCGGCTCGTGCTCCGGCGGCAGCGGTGTGACACCGATCGCCTCCAGGAGCTCGCGCTGCCCGTCCACGAGACCCGTCCAGACCTCGTGCCGCCGCTGCTTGGCCAGCCATTTCCCGATGTCCATTCCGTGCACGGTGACGCCAGGTAGGACGTCGGCCTGGCCGTCTTCGTCGCGTACGAGCTCACGCAGGGCGGCGTAGTGGCGTTGCCAGTCCGCCAGCCACTGCGGGTTCCAGTGCTCATCCACCGCGTCCAGCGCCGTCTTCCACTCGGGGTGGCCGTCCAGCGCACCCGGCCGCCGCAAATTCGAAATCCATTGCCCGACCGGCCTGTCGAGCATGGTTGCGGACCGGGGTGCACACAGGGTCCAGTGCTGTTCGTAGTACGCCTTCGCGGCTTCCAGGTTCTCCTGGAAACGCTCATCCGCGAGGTTCCAGACCATGCCCAGCTTCTCCAGCCGCGCCGCACGCAGACCGGTCATCTGCCCCGCCCCGTAGGCCCTTCGCTGTTCTGCCACCCACTGCCCAAGGGGGTGCGGGCCGGGGGACTCTTTGTGGCCGTAGGGAACCCTCGCGTGGCCCTCGCGTTCGGTGAACTTCTTGAGCGCCGCCCAGCCGCGCGCCCAGTCCTGCTTCTCCGTGTCGATCACGTTGAACGACACCCACTCCGCGACCATCACCGGATCACGCGGAGCGGCAAAACGAAGCAGCAGGCGAGATTCTTCCTCACCTTCCTCCGGCGGCGGGCCGATGCTCACGGACGGCTGCGCCACGTCCTTCTGCGGCTCCTGCGGAATCGCCAACAACTCAATGGCTTCCTCATCATGAGCACGCAGACCTTCAAGGACCTTCACCAAAGACCGATACGACCCCGACGTGAACATGTCCTCCGGCCTTTCTCCCGGCTGGAGAAAAACCGGCACGATCAAAGACGCGAGCTTCCCCTGTCCGGGCTTCTGCCGCAAAGCGCGCCCGATCGCCTGGACGATGTCGTGCGGCGCGCCCTTGGGGTCCAGCAGGGCAACGCTGTCCACCGCCCGAATGTCCACGCCCTCACCCAGGACACGACAGTTCGAGAGCACGGCCCGCTGCGCCGTGGACCCGAACGAGCCGAGGACCTGACGCCGGCGCTCCGGGACGTGCTCGCCACACAGCCAGTCCGCCCAGATCCGCTTCGGATACGTCTCCGGCTCATTGGCGTGAAGCTTCGCGGCCACCCGCTCCAGGCCCTCCGCGTACGCCTGTGCCTCGATCGTCCGATGGTGGAAGGTGATGCACGTCTGGAGGTTGTGCTGCGCCATGGTGTGCAGGAGCGCGGCCTGCAAGGCCCCGAGCCGCTGCCCCCGCACCTCCTCACTGCGCCGCTCCTCGCCCATCAGCCGCTCCGGAGTGACGACCTCGTCCCGGAGCTCCAAAACGATGATCTGGTACCGCGCCAGCAGCCCGCGCGACACAGCCGACGCCAAGGACAGCTTGTAGAGAACGGGTCCGAAGACCTTCTCATCATCCATGGAAGCCGCCATCTCACGCGGCAACGGATCACACGCCCACTCCGCGACCTCGCGGCTCAGCCGCTCCTCCCAGATCCGCGGCGTCGCCGTCAGATACAACCGCCGGTACGCCGGGATGACGCTCTGGTCGTGGACGTCGGCCCACGCCTTACCCATCGAGCCGGAAGTCCTGTGCGCCTCATCGACCACCGCGAGGTCCATCGGGGCCAGTTGCTGCCCGTAGACGCCCTCGAACGCCTCCGCCAGGACACCCAGGGACGCGTACGTGGCGTAGACGGTCACCGGCCCCTGGCCGTGCCACAACGCCAGCTGCACAGGGTTCGTGGTGGAGCGCACCCTCAGGCTCCACAGCTCCGGATCGTCCTGGAGGCTGCACACTGCGACAGCCGGCCCCTTGTGCCCCGCGTCGTGCCACGCCTTCACCGTCTGCGCCAGCAGGTCCAACGTCGGCACCAGAACGAGAATGCGCCCCTTAGGAACAAGACGCTGTGCCGACGCGGCGGCAATAATCGTCTTCCCCGTGCCACATGCAGCGTGTACCTGCCCGCGCAGCCCATGAACGGGAATGCCGCTCGGCGGGATATCGAGACCGCGCACAATGGCGGCAACGGCCTCGATCTGGTGGTCACGCAGCTTCACGGCCATGCCCCGTGTTCTCCTTTTCGCGGAATGTGGCGCGCCATCAGAACGGAAGTTCCGGCGTGATGGAGCAGCCCGGGGGATGTGATGTCTGATCCCAGACTCTACACAGTGCTGCACTGTGATGCATCATCCGTGCGTCAACTTCCGCCCCCAGAGTGAGACGTGACCGAACCCCGCTCCCGAAGTGGCCGGTGGCATGCTGGCTTGCAGGGTGTTGGCGAGTACGAGTAACCGATCCGGGGGCGGGAGAGTGGTTCGGGCGGAGCGCAGCGGAGCCCGTCACTGGAGCCCATCACTGCGGTGAGGCCGGCACTCGATCGGGCCGACGGACCGTCAGTCCCGTTGCCGGGGTGGTGACTGGGATCCCAAGCCCTACACAGGCCCGCGCACGATGCAAGCCCCCTCGTAGCCAGCCTCAGCACCCGCGCTTGCGCGGGTGCCCTCAATTCGCGCTTGCGCGAATTGAGTTGCGTTTATAATTCCGCTTGCGGAATTCAATTTCCGCGCTTGCGCGGGAATTTGACGGAGCGTTAGCGGAGTCGCTCTCTATGCAGCGCGCCAGCGCTGCATATACCGCGGAGCGGGATATGCA
>NZ_JBFAQK010000057.1:0-47451 GCF_040677245.1 Streptomyces kurssanovii | reverse complement strand
CGGCGGGGCTGACAAAGTCAGCCCGCCTGGGGGCACCTCCCACGGCCGCCAGGCCGTAGGGGGAGATTGAGGGCGCCGCCCGCAGGGCGGCACGGGGCCCGCAGAGCGGCACGGGACTCGGGGCCTGCCCCGGTTCGGGAAGGGGGTTCCCCACGGCCGCCAGGCCGTAGGGGGAGGGCCGGGAAACAGCCCCGCGCAGCGGCTACGCCGCCTTCGCCTTGGTCGCGTACATGTCCACGTACTCCTGCCCCGACAGCCGCATGACCTCCGACATGACCGAGTCCGTCACCGCCCGCAGCACATAGCGGTCACGGTCCATCCCCTCGTAGCGCGAGAACTCCATCGGCTCGCCGAAGCGGAGGGTGACCCGGCCGGGCCGGGGCAGGCCCGCGCCGCCGGGCTGGAGCTTGTCGGTGCCGATGACGGCGAACGGGACCACCGGCGCGCCGGTCATCAGGGTGAGGCGTGCGATGCCGGTACGGCCGCGGTAGAGGCGGCCGTCGGGGGAGCGGGTGCCCTCGGGGTAGATACCGAAGATCTTGCCCTCCTCCAGCACCCGGCGGCCCGTCATCAGTGCGGCCACGCCGCCGTTCGCGCCGTCGCGGTCGACCGGGATCATGCCGCAGCCGGTGAAGAACCAGGCCATGGCGCGGCCCTTGATGCCCTTGCCCGTGACGTACTCGTCCTTGCCGATGAAGTACACCGGGCGGTCGCAGACCAGCGGCAGGATCATGGAGTCGATGAAGGTGAGATGGTTCCCGGCGAGAATCACGGCCCCTGTCCCGGGGATGTTCTCCGCCCCTTCCACACGCGGGCGGAACATCAGGCGCAGGATCGGCCCGAGCACTGCCTTGATGAGCGTCAAGCGGGACAACGGGTCCTCCGGTGTCATGGGACGGGCGGTTATGACCGTGAAGTCTTTGCAGGTGAGGACGATACTCGCGGGTCACCCTCCCTCGCACATCGGGTTCACCGAGGAGATACGCAGTGTTGACGTGTGTTTCCGCCGTGTTCGTGCAGGGTCTGCCGCAGGTAAGAGGTAACTGCCTACCATCGGGCGTCGCTTGGCAGGTGCGGGACATCACACGCGGTACATCACATGGAGGAACGTTTCATGACACATGGCGCGAGCAGCAGTCCGGCGCGTCGGAGCGTGCTGGGAGCCGCGGTCCTCACCACCGCGGCCCTCGGGATCGGCGCGGGCGCGGCGCAGGCGGGTGAGCGCACCGGCGGTGTCCGCCCGTCCGGCGGGGACCGGGGCGGCCTGCCCGTCCCCACCGTGATCGCGCACCGCGGCGCCAGCGGATACCGGCCGGAGCACACCCTCGGCGCGTACCAGTTCGCCCTCGACATGGGCGCGCACGTCATCGAGCAGGACCTGGTGCCCACGAAGGACGGGCACCTTGTATGCCGTCATGAGAACGACATCACGGGCACGACCGATGTCGCCGCGCACCCCGAGTTCGCCTCTCGCCGGACCACCAAGTCGGTCGACGGCGTCAGCCTCACCGGCTGGTTCACCGAGGACTTCACGCTGGCCGAGCTGAAGACGCTGCGCGCCAAGGAGCGGATCCCGGGCACCCGCCAGGAGAACACCCTCTACGACGGCCGCTGGACGGTGCCCACCTTCGAGGAGGTGCTGCAGTGGGCCGAGAAGGAGGGCCGCCGCCGCGGCCGCCCCGTGTGGCTCTACGTCGAGACCAAGCACCCCACCTATTTCCGGAGCATCGGTCTCGGGCTGGAGGAGCGGCTGGCGAAGCTGCTGCGCCGGTACGGGCGGCACCGCGCGAACTCCCCGACGTTCCTCCAGTCCTTCGAGCCGACGAGCATGGAGCGCATGGCCCGCCTGGTGGGCACTCCGCGAGTCGTCCTGCTCTGGACCCCGGACGACCGCCCGTGGGACTTCCGCGAGTCGGGCGACCCGCGCACGGTGGCCGATCTGGTGAAGCCGGACGGCCTGGACTGGATCGCGGGTTTCGCCCAGGGGGTCGGCCCGCTGCTGGACCTCGTCATCCCCAAGGACGCGAACGGCCGGCTCACCGAGCCCACGACGCTGGTGCGGGACGCCCACGCGCGGGGCCTGGTCCTGCACCCGTACACGATGCGCAACGAGAACACCTTCCTGCCCGCCGACTTCCGGCGCGGCACCGATCCGAACGCGTACGGCGACGTCTTCGGGGCGTACAAGGCGTACTTCGCGACCGGAATCGACGGCATCTTCACCGACAACCCGGACACCGGCCTGCTGGCGGCGTCGGACTTCACCGCCTGACACCGGCCGTCCAGGGCGTCAACCTCCGGGGGCCTGCGGGTCCCCGGAGGTTGACGCCCCGTCACGGGCGCGGCACGGCACAGGGGTGCCGACGGCTCCCCGTACGGGTGATCGCGCCCGGGCCGGGCAACCACGGCCGGGCCCCGGGCCGTCCCGCCCGGCATGACCGTTCTCGAAGAGACCCCCACCTCCGGACAGGTCGTCGGCGCGCTCAAGGCGCTGGTGAGCGCGGAGGCGACGGCGGAAGCGCCCGGCGCCGCCATGGAAGCCGGCGACCTCGAACAGGCCGTGTGGGTACGGCTCCTGGAGCGCCTCGGCGACGGCGGTCCGCCGCCCGACGCGGCCCGCTGGGTCAGGGCGGCCGTACGGGCGGAGGCCCGCCGCGCCCGCCGGACGGCCGCACGCGAACTCCCCTACCGCCACGAGCCCTCCACCGACCCCACGGGCGGCCCCGAGCGCGCCGCGCTGCTGGGCGAACGGCGCCGGGTGCTGCGGGCCGCCGTCGCCCGCACCCCCGGGAACTGCCCCCGTCTGCTGACTGCGATGTTGTCGCCGCACGACCCCACCTACCGGGAAATCGCAGGGACGTTGGGTATCTCACAAGGAAGTCTGGGGCCGATGCGTTCCCGTTGCCTGGGATGTCTGCGCAGAATGCTCGCGGCAGAGGTTGCAGCTCCTGAACATCGGGGAAAGGAGCGGTAGACAACCGGCGGTGACAGGTGAGCGGGAGGCGTGCGCACATGGGCATGAGCGTGACCATCTCGGCGGCGGCGGAGACCGACGCGGAGCACATCCTCAAGCTGCAGTATCTGTGCTATCAGACCGAGGCCGAGCTCTACGGCGACTACGGCATCGAGCCCCTGACCCAGTCGCTCGCCGACCTCCGCGCCGAGATCACCCAGGGGCCGGCGCTCGTGGCCAGGCTCGGTGACGAGGTCGTCGCCTCCGTGCGCGCGAGCATCGACGCCACGGGGACGGCCCGGATCACCAAGCTCATCGTCCACCCGCGGATGCAGCGCCACGGTCTGGGCGGCAGGCTGCTCGACGCGATCGAGGCGCGCTTCGCCGGGGACCCGGCCGCCAAGCGGTTCCAGCTGTTCACCGGCCACCGCAGCGAGAGCAATCTGCGGCTGTACCGCAGCAGGGGATACGTCCCGGTCTCCCGCGAGGAGGTCGGCCCGCGGCTGACGTTGGTCACCCTGGAGAAGGAGACCTCCGCCGGCGCGTACGTCGCCAGCGCCTGACGCCCTCCGGACCGCTCCGCTCCGTCCCGCCGTACGTCAGCCGCGTGCGCGGCGCAGCCAGAGCATCCCGGTGACCGGAAGCAGCACCGGGATGAAGACGTAGCCCATCCCGTACTCGGACCACACGGTCGAGTCGGGGAACGCCGACGGGTCGAGGACCGTCCACGTCCCGACGATCAGGACGCCCGCCAGCTCGGCGGCGCAACACACCAGCGCCGCCTTGCGGGCCGTCTCGCCGCCCCGGACCAGCGTGTAGGTGATGAACGCGTACACGACGGCGGCGACGGCCGAGAGCACATGGGCGAGCGGTGCGCTGCCGAAGTCGGTGAGGATCTGGTAGACGGAGCGGGACACGGCGCCGACGGACATCACGCCGTAGAGCCAGACCAGCAGCAGTCCCGGGCCCGCGACCAGCTTCGCCGGCCGGTTCACGTCCGTGGTGGGCTCGGCCATCGTCAGCCTCCCCAGATGTCGTGGAGCCGCACCTCGAGCACCGCCAGCACCACCGCGCCGGCCGCCACCGTCGCGGAGCCCCAGCGGGTCCGCTCCGCCAGCGAGAGAAAACCGGCCGCCGGTACCGCGAGGGCCGAACCGATCAGGTACGACACGAAGATCGCGGTGCCCTCCGAGGCCTCGTCGCCCTGCGCCAGCCGGACGATTCCCACGACGAGCTGTGCCAACGCCAGCACCGTCACCACGGCCATGCCGATGAAGTGCCAGTCCTTGGTGGGCTGGTCCTTGTAGGCGGCGAAACCGCACCAGGCGGCGAGGGCGAGCGCGGTCACACCGACCACGACCGTCAGGGCGTCGAGCATGGGCTCGAGGGTATTACGGGCCGAAGGCCGCGATGCGCCCGGCCCCCGGCGGCGGCCGGCAGGGCACCCGCCGGCGGTGGCCCGCTCACGGGCGTGCGGCCGGCGCCCCCGGCCGTGGTCTTGACCACAGCCGAGGACCCCCACGGCCCCTCTTCCGACGTGCGGACCACGGGCACGGGCACCGTGTCCGTGCAGGTCACGGCCCGGGAAGCCGGCCTCGCCGGGACCGGGCGCGGAGATCACCGCGGCGGATCGGGGCGTCCACATAGTGCAACCAGGGTGTCCGCTATACGGACAGTCCCGGGCCGGGCGCCTGCCCGTCTGTTTTACTTGCAGCCATGACCACGACGAGCAGCCGCATCCTTGCGACCGAGGCGAACACGACGCCCGGTGCTCGCCGCATGTGTCGAATGTGCGCCATCTGAGGGCCCCTGCCTGAGCCTCGCGCCCCGAAGCGAGACCGACAGCCGCGCCGCGTCCGAACGTCCCCGGAGATCAGGAACGCCTCGGACCGAGCCTGCCCCGCGCACGCGTTGCCCCGGCCACCAGCCGAACCAGCCGTGCCGCGTCGGAACCGAAATGCCCCGTGCCCGGCGGACACCTCGCCGTGCACTCGACAGTGACGGATACCCCTGTGATCACCACTACGGGCCTTACCAAGGTCTACCAGTCGCGAGGCGGCCGCGAGGTCACCGCTCTGGACGGCGTCGACCTGCACGTCCGTGAAGGCGAGGTCTTCGGCGTCATCGGCCAGAGCGGCGCCGGCAAGTCCTCGCTGATCCGCTGCGTCAATCTCCTCGAGCGCCCCACCTCCGGCACCGTGACGGTCGCCGGAACGGATCTCACCGCCCTCGCCGGCCGCGGGCGGCGTGCCTCCAAGGAACTGCGCGAGGCGCGCAGCCGCATCGGCATGGTCTTCCAGCACTTCAACCTGCTGTCCTCGCGCACCGTCAAGGACAACGTCGAACTGCCCCTGGAGATCCTCGGCGTCCCCGGCGCCCAGCGCTCCCGCAAGGCCCTGGAACTGCTCGACCTGGTGGGTCTCGCCGACAAGGCCAAGGCCTACCCGGCTCAGCTCTCCGGAGGTCAGAAGCAGCGCGTCGGTATCGCCCGTGCCCTCGCCGGCGACCCCAAGGTGCTGCTCTCCGACGAGGCGACCAGCGCCCTCGACCCCGAGACCACCCGCTCGATCCTCCAGCTGCTGCGCGACCTCAACCGGCAGCTCGGCCTCACCGTGCTGCTGATCACGCACGAGATGGACGTCGTCAAGACGATCTGCGACTCGGCCGCGCTGATGAAGAAGGGGAAGATCATCGAATCCGGAACGGTGAGCGAACTGCTCGCCACCCCAGGCTCCGAGCTCGCCCGCGAGCTCTTCCCGGTGGGCGGCGACGCCTCGGGCCCCGGCCGCACCGTCATCGACGTCACCTTCCACGGCGAGGCCGCCACCCAGCCGGTCATCTCCCAGCTCTCGCGCACGTACAACATCGACATCTCGATCCTCGGCGCGGCGATGGACACCGTCGGCGGCAAGCAGATCGGCCGCATGCGCATCGAACTCCCCGGCCGCTACGAGGAGAACGTCGTCCCCGTCGGCTTCCTGCGCGAGCAGGGGCTCCAGGTCGAGGTCGTCGGCCCCGGACCCGCGCACGTCCCGGCGCAGCACGCCCCCGAGCCGGTCAAGGAGGTCGCGAAGTGACCTGGTCCGAGATGCAGCCCCTGCTCAGCCAGGGCACCTTCGACACCCTCTACATGGTGCTCTGGTCCACCCTCGTCACTGTCGCCGGGGGCCTGCCGCTCGGCGTGCTCCTCGTCCTCACCGACAAGGGCGGACTGCTGCAGAACACCCCGGTGAACAAGGTCGTCGGCGTGATCGTGAACATCGGCCGCTCGCTGCCGTTCATCATCCTGCTGATCGCCCTGATCCCCTTCACCACCCTCGTCGTCGGCACCTTCATCGGCCCCACCGCGATGATCGTGCCGCTCGCCGTCGGCGCCATCCCCTTCTTCGCGCGCCTCGTCGAGACGGCGATCCGCGAGGTCGACCACGGGCTCGTCGAGGCGGTCCAGTCCATGGGCGGCTCCATTCCCACCATCGTGCGCAAGGTGCTGCTCCCGCAGGCCCTGCCCTCGCTCGTCTCCGCCGTCACCACCACCGTGATCGTCCTCGTCGGTTACTCCGCGATGGCCGGCGCGGTCGGCGGCGAAGGCCTCGGATCCAAGGCCGTCACCTATGGATTCCAGCGCTTCGAGACGCAGTTCATGCTCATCACGGTCGTGATCCTCATCGCCATCGTCACCGTCGTCCAGCTCATCGGCGACGGAGCCGTACGGCTGCTGGCCCGACGGGGCCGCGCCGCGGGCTGAACCCCCTGAACCTTTCTCCCCACACAGCCCGCACTCCTTGTCCGGGCGTTGTTCCACCACCAGAAAGAGGCACTCTTCGTGCGTAAGAACATCAAGCTCACCGCGGCCGCCGCCGCCACCGCCGCCCTCGGCCTCACCGCCTGCGGCACGGCCTCCGACCCGGGAGCCAAGGCCGACTCCGGCGGCAAGGCCGACGAGTCCAAGGCGCTCGTCGTCGCGGCGTCCCCGACGCCGCACGCCGACATCCTGAACTACGTGAAGGACAAGCTGGCGAAGAAGGAAGGCCTCACCCTCGAGGTCAAGGAGTTCACGGACTACGTCCTGCCGAACACCGCCACCCAGCAGGGCCAGGTCGACGCCAACTTCTTCCAGCACAAGCCGTACCTGGACGACTTCAACAAGAAGAACAAGACGACCATCGTGCCGGTCGTCGATGTCCACCTCGAGCCCCTCGGCCTCTACTCCAAGAAGGTCAAGGACCTCAAGGACATCAAGGCCGGCCAGACGATCGCCGTCCCCAACGACACCACCAACGAAGGCCGCGCGCTGGCGCTGCTCGCCGACAACGGCCTGATCACCCTCAAGGACGGCGCCGGCACCGACGCCAAGCTCTCCGACATCGCCGACGCCAAGGGCCTGAAGTTCAAGGAGCTCGAGGCGGCGACGCTGCCCCGCGCCCTGAACGACGTCGACGCCGCCGTCATCAACGGCAACTACGCCATCGAGGCCGACCTCAAGCCCGCCCAGGACTCCCTGGCCCTCGAGAAGGCCGAAGGCAACCCGTACGCCAACTTCCTCGCCGTCAAGGAGGGCAACGAGGACGACGCCCGCGTGCAGAAGCTCGCGAAGCTCCTCAACTCGCCCGAGGTGAAGAAGTACATCGAGGACAAGTACGACGGTTCCGTCGTCGCCGCCTTCGGCGCCGAGGGCTGAGACCCCACGCACCGTCAAGTGACGCTCAAGAGCAGCCACTTGACTCCGGCCCCGTGCACCTACCAAGGTGCGCGGGGCCGCCTCGTACGGACACCCGGCCATGCACGGCCCGCACCCGATGTTGCATGCTGTGCCTTTACGGCCAATACGCCGTCAGGTTCGACCCGTACACGACAGTCTTCGGCATGGAGCTGCGCATGACTACCACCTTCCCGGACGTGTCCATCAGCACGGAGCGGTTGGTGCTGCGCCCCTACGAGGACGCCGACATCGCGGCCCACACCGAGATGATGAACGACGAGATGGTCACCGCCTGGACCTCCGTGCCCCACCCCTACACGGCGGCCGACTCCGAGGCCTGGGTGCGCAGGATCGCTCCTGCGGAGCGCACGGAAGGCCGCGGCATCGTGCTCGCCGTCACCGAGTTCCTCACCCAGCGGCTCGTCGGCGTCGTGCACCTGCAGAACACCAACTGGCGCACCCTCTCCACCGAGGTCTCCTACGTCACGGCTCCCTGGGCGCGCGGCGAGGGCTACGCGACCGAGTCCGTGCTCGCCGTGGCCCAGTGGCTGTTCCGCAACCAGAAGTTCGAGCGCATGGAACTGCGCACCGCCGCCGACAACACCGCCTCCCAGCAGGTGGCGCAGAAGATCGGCTGCATCAGCGAAGGCGTCCTGCGCAACGCCTGGATAGCGCGCACCCGGCCCGACGACGGCTCCGGCGCCTGGGTGGACATCCGCACCGACCTCATCGTCTGGAGCCTCCTCCCGGAGGACCTCGAGGCCGACCGCCTCGCGGAGGCGGGCTACGCCTCCTACACCGACTGGAACTGACCCTCCCGGGCGGGAACGACGCCCCTCCCGAGGGCCGCCCGACAGGTCCGCCAGGTACCCTCACGTGCGACACGTACCCGCGGAACTGCTCCGACCTGCGACAACCCCAGGAGACTGACGACGATGGCCGACCGGGTCACGGTGATCGGCTGGGACGGTTCGCCACTCACCCGAGCGGCCAGGTCCGCCCTCTCCGCGGCCACCCTGGTCGCCGGCGCCGCCCATCATCTCGCGCTGCCCGAGGTACCGCCCGGCGCCGAGCGCATCCGCCTCGGCAGCGTCGGCCTCGCCGCCCGGCGGATCGCCGGACACCGCGGCAGCCCCGTCGTCCTCGCCGACGGCGACCCCGGCCTCTTCGGCGTCGTACGCACCCTGCGCGCGCCCGAGTACGGCCTCGAGGTGGAGGTCGTCCCCGCCGTCTCCTCCGTGGCGGCCGCCTTCGCCAGGGCCGGCATGCCGTGGGACGACGCCCAGATCGTCGTCGCACACCGCCGTACGCTGCGCCGGGCCGTCAATGTGTGCCGCGCGTACCCCAAGGTCGCGGTCCTCACCTCCCCGGGCGCCGGCCCCGCCGAACTCGCGCTGCTGCTCGACGGCATCCACCGCACCTTCGTCATCTGCGAGGAACTGGGCACGGACCGCGAACAGGTCACCGTCCTCACCTCCGACAAGGTCGCCGACCACATGTGGCGCGACCCCAATGTCGTCATCGTCATCGGCGGCCCCGCCGGCCCCGCCCCCCTCACCGGGACCGGCGGCTGGATCGCCGGACGGGATCCCGGCTACCCCCCGGCCGTCCGCGGCTGGGCCCTGCCGCCCACCACCGAGGCGCCCACACGCGGCGAAGGCGAGTTCGCGGGACTACGGGCCGCACAGTTGGCCCGGCTCGGGCCCCGCACCGGCGACCTCGTGTGGGACATCGGCTCCGGCAGCGGCGCACTCGCCGCGGAGGCGGGGCGGTTCGGCGCGGCGGTGATCGCCGTCGACAACGACCCCGAGGCCTGCCGCCGCACCGAGGCGGCGGCCAGGCGCCTCGGCGTCCAGCTCCAGGTGGTGCAGGGGCGGGCGCCGCATGTTCTCGAACGGCTGCCCGAGCCCGATGTCGTACGGATCGGCGGCGGGGGAGTACCGGTCGTCACGGCCGTCGCCGACCGCAGGCCGCAGCGCATCGTCACCCACGCTTCCACCCGGGACGAGGCGGAGGCGATCGGCGCGGCGCTCGCCGCCGGCGGATACAGCGTCGAATGCGCCCTCCTCCAGTCCGTCGAGCTGGACACGTCCGACTGGTCGGAACGGGAACGCTGCGTGGTCTTCCTGCTGTGCGGAAGGCAGCCCGACCCTCGCCCCCGGCCCCCCTCGACGGACGGTCCGGGGTAGGCTGGCCGATTGTTGTACCGCAGCCGGACGTTCGTCGCTTCGTTCGTCAATGTCCGGAAAAGGGAGCCACTTTGGTTCCCGTATGTGGTACGTCGATACCGGGGGGTCGCGCGACGTGGCGCAGCCCACAGCGAACCGCGGCGGATCTTGCTGCCGCAGTGGCGAACGACCGCGACAATGCTTTGGTCCGTGGGTCGATCGTGCCGCGCGGCGCACACGCTCGTTCTTGTTCAAGGGCGTCAGGTGTGCCGCTGTCGGACGCCCCGGGCGAAGGGCGAAGGAGCAACCGATGGGCGAGGGGTACGCGCATGACTGACACCGGCCAGATCCCGGGCGAGGGGCTGCCGGAGGACGCAGGCATGGTGGAGCAGCCGGGCGTCCCCGCTCCCGGCACGTACACCTTCCTCGAACCCTCCGAGAACAGCCCGGAAGAGGACGACCTTCTGCTGATGCCCGGCGCACAGGGTGCGTGGAGCGATTCCCATCAGCACGCGCCCACGGCCCAGGCGGCGCCCGTCGCCGACCAGTACGCGGCCGCGCCCGCACCGGTGACGGCGCACCAGGACGCGACGACGCAGCACCACAGCGGCGAGTACCAGGTGGACTACGCCGCCGCCGGTTACCAGGCACAGGACTACGCGGCCGCCCCGGCCGTGCACGGAGTCGAGCAGGCCGCGCCCGCCCCGGCCGGCGCGGCGTACGCGGAGCAGCCGGCGGTGCAGAACGCCGCGGCGCCCGCGCCGGCGTTCGTCGAGGTGACCCCGGCGGCCCAGGCGGCCGACGCAACGCCGCCGCAGGAGCCGCAGTTCCACGAGGTCCGTTCCCCGGAGCCGCAGGAACAGGGCTTCCAGCCGCACGACCCCCAGCAGGTCCAGGGACAGGCGATGGCTCAGGCGCAGGCCGGGGTGCAGGCGCAGGAAGCCGCCGCGCAGGAGCCGTTGGCGCAGGTGCAGGGCACCATGTCCGTCGTCCCCGGCGTGGCGCCGGCAGGTCCGGAGGCCGTCGCGGCAGAGGCGGGCTCCGTCGCCGGGCACGCGGCCCCCGTCGCGCAGGAGGCGCCCGCCGCACAGCAGGAACAGATCGCCGCTGCGCAGGAGCGCGGTGCCCACGAGGCGGGCGGCCGTGATTCCGGGGCCGTCGACCTCGGCGCCGTACGGACTCCCGCCGCCGCCACCTCCGCCATGCCGACGCCCGCGCGCCGGCCGCTCCACATGGGTCCGCCCGTGCCCGACACCTCGAGCGGCGTGGTCCGGTCGCTCGCCGACCGCGGCCCGGCCGGTACGCCACCGCACCCGATGGTTGTCCGCCCGGCCGCGGCGCAGTCCGCCGCCACCGGCGTGGAGTACCTCGACGTGCCGCGTGAGGAGCCCGCCGCCGAGCTGCCCGGACCGCAGCTCGGTGAGATCCCTCCGCAGGCCGGGGCCCCGTGGGACCCGCAGCCGCCGCAGAACCAGCCGCCCGTCGCCGCGCAGGCGGCGCCCGCAGAAACGGTCGTCCCGTCGGACGCGGCTGCCGAACCGGCGAACGCGGAAGCCACCGTGCCCGCGCCCCGGACCGGCGACTCCGAGCAGCAGCCCGCCGCGGAGGCGGAGCCGGCCGTGGCGCCCGAGCCCGCCGAGCCGCAGCCGCAGCCGCAGCCCGAGGCCGAGGCCGACGTCGCGAACCAGGCCGTCGTGCAGGAGCCCGCGCCCGAGGCCGTCGAGCCCGCCGCGCCCGAGGCCGCCGCGCCCGAGGCCGCCGTGCAGGAAGCCGTGACCGAGCCGGCCGCCGAACAGCCTGCCGTCGAGCCCGCGGCCACCGCGCAGGTCCCGGCTCCGGAGGCGGCGGGCGGCGCGCCGGAGGCCCCGCAGGCCCCGGCTCCCGCAGTCGTGCCCGAGCCCGAGCCGGTGGCCGTCGCGTCCGAGACCGTCGAGGCCGTCGAGGCCGCCGCGGAGACGGACGAGCCCTCGGCGGACGTCACGACCGCGGCCGTGGAAGCACCGGAACCCGGCGACGGGTCCGCCCCGGCCGCCCCGTCCGAAGAAGCGGCCACCGCACCGGCCCCCGAAGCTCCTCGGACCGAAGTCCCGCAGACCGAAGCCCCCGAGGCCGAAGTCCCGCAGGACGAAGCTCCGCAGGCCCACGCCCCTGAGCCCGAGGCCCCGCACGAGGACGCCCCGCAGGACGACGTGAACGCGGCCCCCGGCCCGTCGGCGGGGTCCGCCGCGGACGACGCCGCCCCGGCCGCCGCGGAGGCGCCCGACGAGGGTGAGTCGCCCGAGCCGCAGCCCGCCGCCCCGACGGCACCCGCACCCGGCTACGACGACGCCGAACGCGAGGCCGTCCTGCGCGTGATGCGCGAACGCCGCGACATCCGCAACGGCTTCCGCAGCGACCCCATCCCGCACGAGGTCCTCCTCAGGGTCCTCGAAGCGGCGCACACCGCGCCCAGCGTCGGCCACTCCCAGCCCTGGGACTTCGTCGTCATCCGCTCCGCTGAGACCCGCCGCACCATGCACGAACTGGCGCAGCGTCAGCGTGAGGCGTACGCCAAGTCGCTGCCCAAGGGCCGGGCCAAGCAGTTCAAGGAACTGAAGATCGAGGCCATCCTCGACACCCCGGTGAACATCGTCGTCACCGCCGACCCCACCCGCGGCGGCCGTCACACCCTCGGCCGGCACACCCAGCCGCAGATGGCGCCCTACTCGTCCGCCCTGGCCGTGGAGAACCTGTGGCTCGCGGCCCGCGCCGAGGGCCTCGGCGTCGGCTGGGTCTCCTTCTTCGACGAGCGCGAGATGGTGCGCACGCTCGGCCTGCCCGAGCACCTCGAGGTCGTCGCCTACCTCTGCGTGGGGTACGTCGACGAGTTCCCGGAGGAGCCCGAGCTGATGCAGGCGGGCTGGTCCAAGCGCCGTCCCCTGTCCTGGGTCGTGCACGAGGAGACCTACGGCCGCCGTGCGCTGCCCGGGGAGGAGCCGCACGACCTGCTGCAGGAGACCGTCACCAACATCCGCCCGCTCGACGCCAAGGCGCTCGGCGAGGCATGGGAACGCCAGAAGCGGATGACCAAGCCCTCCGGTGCCCTCGGCATGCTGGAGATCATCTCCGCGCAGCTCTCCGGCCTCTCCCGGATGTGCCCGCCGCCGATCCCCGAGCCCGCTGCCGTCGCGATCTTCGCCGGCGACCACGGTGTGCACGCCCAGGGCGTCACGGCCTGGCCGCAGGAGGTCACGGGGCAGATGGTGGCCAACTTCCTCGGCGGCGGGGCGGTCTGCAACGCCTTCGCGAACCAGGTCGGCGCCGAGGTCTGCGTCATCGACGTCGGCGTGGCCTCCGACCTGCCGGCCACCCCCGGTCTGCTGCCCCGCAAGGTGCGGCCCGGCACCGCCGACTTCACCACCGGTCCCGCCCTGACCCGCGAGGAGGTCCTCTCCGCGATCGAGGTCGGCATCGAGACCGCCCGCGACCTGGTGGCCGCCGGCAACAAGGCGCTCCTGACCGGTGAGATGGGCATCGCCAACACCACCGCGTCCGCGGCCCTCATCTCCGTCTACACGGGCGCCGACCCGTCGGAGATCACCGGGCGCGGCACGGGCATCAACGACGAGATGCACGCCCGCAAGGTCGACGTCGTCCGCCGTGCCCTCGAGCTCCACCAGCCCGACCCGGCGGACCCGATCGGTGTCCTGGCGGCCGTCGGCGGCCTCGAGCACTGCGCGCTCGTCGGACTGATCCTCGGCGGCGCCTCCCTGCGGACCCCGGTCATCCTCGACGGTGTCAGCACGGGCGCGGCGGCCCTGGTCGCGCGCGCCGTCGCACCCGAGGCGCTGGCCGCCTGCATCGCGGGCCACCGCAGTGCGGAGCCCGGCCATGTGGCCGCCCTCAACAAGCTGGGTCTGCGCCCGCTGGTCGACCTGGACCTCCGCCTCGGCGAGGGCACGGGCGCCCTGCTGGCGCTCCCGGTGGTCCAGAGCGCCGCCCGGGCGATGCACGAGGTGGCGACCTTCGACTCGGCAGGCGTCACGGAGAAGTAGTCCGGGGCCGGCGCGTCCGGCTCCGCGCATCCGGTCCGCAACAGGCCGGATGCGCGGGGGCCGCAGGCGCCGGAGGCAACCGTTCCGCAACGGTCCGGCCCGCTCCCCGTACCGGGGCCGTATCGTGTTCGCCAGGACCCTCACCCGTTCCCACCAGCCGCTTCACCGTCGCAGCGGCCTCACTCCCGCACCGCACCGCCCGAGGAGCCGCACCGTCATGGCCGAGCACGTCCCGCACGCCGAGCACCCCGCCTACCCCGTCGGCCTCCGACTCGCCGGGCGCCGCGTCGTCGTCATCGGCGGTGGGCAGGTCGCCCAGCGAAGGCTTCCCGCGCTGGTCGCGGCCGGTGCCGATGTCACCCTGATCTCCCCTTCCGCGACGCCGTCCGTGGAGGCCATGGCCGAGTCCGGCGAGATCACCTGGACCCGCCGCCGCTACGAGGACGGCGACATCGCCGACGCCTGGTACGCCCTGGTGGCCACCGGCGACGCCGACGCCAACGCCCGCGCCTCCGCGGAGGCCGAGCGCACCAAGACGTGGTGCGTCCGCAGCGACGACGCCGACGCCGCCACCGCGTGGACCCCGGCGACGGGCCGCAGCGACGGTGTGACCGTCGCCGTCCTGACCGGCCGTGACCCGCGACGCTCTGCCGCGGTGCGCGACGCGATCGTCGAGGGCCTGCGCGACGGCACCCTCGCCGCGCCCCACCACCGCAGCCGCGCCCCGTTCGTCGCCCTCGTCGGCGGCGGCCCCGGCGACCCGGACCTGATCACCGTCCGCGGCCGCCGGCTGCTCGCGGAGGCGGACGTCGTCATCGCCGACCGGCTCGGCCCGCGCGACCTCCTCGACGAACTCCCGCCGCACGTGGAGGTCATCGACGCCGCCAAGATCCCCTACGGGCGGTTCATGGCCCAGGAGGCCATCAACAACGCGCTCATCGAGCACGCGAAGGCCGGCAAGGCCGTCGTCCGTCTCAAGGGCGGCGACCCGTACGTCTTCGGCCGCGGCATGGAGGAGGCGCAGGCGCTCGCGGAGGCCGGCATCCCGTACACGGTCGTGCCCGGCATCTCCAGCTCCATCTCCGTTCCCTCCGCCGCGGGCATCCCCGTGACCCACCGGGGCGTCGCCCACGAGTTCACCGTCGTCAGCGGCCATGTCGCGCCCGACGACCCGCGTTCGCTCGTCGACTGGAAGTCCCTCGCCCGGCTGCGCGGCACGCTGGTGATCCTCATGGGCGTCGACAAGATCGGCGCGATCGCCGAGGCCCTCATCGCGCACGGCAAGGCCCCCGGGACGCCGCTCGCCCTCGTCCAGGAGGGAACGACCGCCGCACAGCGCCGGGTGGACGCCACCCTCGCCACCGTCGCGGAGACGGTCAGGGCCGAGGACGTGCGCCCGCCGGCCGTCATCGTCATCGGGGACGTCGTCGCCGTCGGCCCGCGCAAGTAACCGCCGGTAACCCGACCTTGCGGGAACCGTTGGCACCGCACATCCAAGAAGGCAGTATCACCCTGTGGCCGATCTCATCACCATCGACGACCCCGACGACCCCCGCCTGCGGGACTACACGGGCCTGACCGACGTCGAACTGCGCCGCCGACGGGAACCGGAGGAGGGCCTGTTCATCGCGGAGGGCGAGAAGGTCATCCGCCGGGCGAGACAGACCGGCTACGAGATGCGCTCCATGCTGCTCTCCGCCAAGTGGATCGACGTGATGCGCGACGTCATCGACGAGGTCCCCGCGCCCGTCTACGCGGTCGACCCGGCCCTCGCCGAACGTGTCACCGGCTACCACGTGCACCGCGGCGCGCTCGCCTCCATGCAGCGCAAGCCGCTGCCGGACGCGGCGGAACTGCTCGGCACGGCCCGCCGGGTGGTCGTCATGGAGTCCGTCAACGACCACACCAACATCGGTGCGATCTTCCGCAGCGCCGCCGCCCTCGGCATGGACGCCGTGCTGCTCTCACCGGACTGCGCCGACCCGCTGTACCGCCGTTCCGTGAAGGTCTCCATGGGAGCGGTCTTCTCCGTGCCGTACGCACGACTCGACGCCTGGCCGAAGGGCCTCGAAGCGGTCCGTGAAGCGGGCTTCCGCCTGCTCGCCCTCACCCCCGACGAGAAGGCCACCTCGATCGACGAGGCGGCCCCGCACCGCCTGGAGCGGGTGGCGCTGATGCTGGGCGCCGAAGGGGACGGGCTGTCCACCAAGGCCCTCATGGCCGCGGACGAGTGGGTGCGTATCCCCATGTCCCACGGCGTCGACTCGCTCAACGTGGGCGCGGCGGCCGCGGTCGCGTTCTACGCGGTCGCCACCGGCCGCCCCGGAGCCTGACCCGTCAGAGCCTGACCCGTCACAGCTTCTGGGCGGCCGCGATGCCCAGCGCCACGATCAGCGTCACCACGAAGAAGACGGTGATCCGCTGACGCAGCAGCCGAGGATTGGCCGGCCGCCGGCCCGTCGAGGTCGTCCGCACCCCGGGCCTGGTGCCCGGCCGGCCGTTCGTACGGGCCGTGCCGCGCGGCTGCTGGGGCCGGGACCCGCCGCCGGTACGGGACGGCGTCTGCGGCCGGGGCGCCAACGACCCGCCCGTACGGCGCTCCATGCGCTCGGTGCGTTCCGTACGCTCCGGATAGCGCGCCGTCGGCCGGTTGAGCTCGACCCGCTCCCGCTGCACGGGCGGCCGGGCGTCGTGCAGGCCCTGGGCCTCCCTGGCCGCGATCTCCTTGAGCCGCATGGACAGTTGCAGCGTGCTCGGCCGCTCCTCCGGGTCCTTCGCGAGGCACGCGGAGACCAGCGGCGCAAGCGCGTCGTGCACCCCGTGCAACTGCGGCTCCTCGTGCACGACCCGGTACAGCATCACCTCGGAACTGCCGTGCCCGAAGGGCGAGTCGCCCATCGCCGCGTACGCGAGGGTCGCCCCCAGCGCGAACACGTCGGTCGCGGGCGTCACCGCCGCGCCCCGCACCTGCTCGGGCGCGAGGAAACCGGGCGACCCCACGGCCGTGCCCACATGCGTCAGCGTGCTCGCGCCGGTGGCCCAGGCGATACCGAAGTCGATGATCCGCGGCCCCTTGGGCGACAGCAGAATGTTGGACGGCTTCAGGTCACGGTGCACCACACCGGCCTCGTGGACCGCCACCAGCCCCTCGGAGAGCGCGGCACCCACCGCGGCCACGTCGGCGGCCCGCAGCGGACCCTCCTCGACCACCTTGTCGTGCAGCGACGGGCCCGGTACGTACTGGGTGGCGAACCACGGCCGGTCCGCCTCCAGGTCCGCCGCGACCAGCCGCGCCGTGCAGCCCCCGCGGATACGCCGCGCCGCCGACACCTCGCGCGCGAAACGCGAACGGAACTCCTGGTCCTCGGCGAGATCCGGCCTGATCACCTTCAGCGCGACGCGCTGCCCCCTGCGGTCCGACCCCAGATAGACGACGCCCATGCCGCCCGCGCCCAGCCGCCGGTGCAGCCTGAACGAGCCGACGACACGCGGGTCCTCGCGCCGGAGCCGCATCATCGCCATGTCCGTCCCCTACCTACGGTGGGGAGGCCCCACCCCGCTGCCCGGTCGTCCGCTTTTGACGTGGCACAGCTTACGTACCCCCGCGCCGGTGCGCTCATAGGCCGCGCCCTCCCGTCCGGATCGTTTGTCAGTGCCAGGTGGGAGAATTGACCAGTGGTCAGCGAAGGGCGGATCCATCTTCCCTGACCCGTGCGTGATCTCAACGGTCAGTCGCAGAAGGGGGATTGGATCGATGAAGGGTGACCGCGTGGAGATAGTCGTGGACGCGGGAGACACGACCCGTACGTATGAAGTGGTGGCAAGCCGGGCGGGCCGCAGGGTCGAGACGGCGGTGCGCAGAGGGGTGGTCGAAGTGAGCGAAGTCACCCGATCCGGGTCCGTCGTCCGGACGGCCCGATTCATGGCCACCCGGGTGCTGGCCCTGGTGGAGCAGCCCGTCCCGCGGGTCGACGCCGCGGAGTGACGCACGACCCCTCCGGGAAGACCCCAACTCCCCGCCGCCTCTCTCCACCCAGGGGAGTACGCCGGGGGGTGACGGCTCATCCTCCGGGAGGCCCGGTAATCGGTACGAGGGCATGACGTCCGGGGCCCTCGGTTTCCCTAATGTTGATGTCAAGCGGCGGGTGCAGCACTCGTCCCCCGAGGTCAGACACTCGCCGCTGCCAACCACGACAGGAGAAGGACCATGGCGGACACGGCAACGCGGATGATCCGCACGCAGGGACGCAAGGCATCCGCCGCGTTCGGCGGCCGCCAGTCCGGCACGCGCCACCCCTTGGTGGCGACGGCGATGGTCCTTCCCCTCGCGGCACTGCTGGTGGTCGTCTTCGGCGGCTGGGACGCAGTGGTCACACAGGCGTCGTCCGTAGGCGTGATGCTGGGGCGCTGAACGGCGCCCCGGGCCCGGAAGAGCGGTCCGGGCCGGGGACATCCGGCCAACAACCCCGTGGGGACGGGGGTGCGGCGGACGGCAGCGATCGGCCGGTCAGCTGGGGAGCTGACCGGCCGTCGCGCATTCCCGCCCCCGACGGCGCGCCGGGGGCCGCACCCGCCTTGCCCGACCCGACCGGCCCGACCCGGCCCGTCCCGACCGGCCCGACGCACCCCGATACGCTCCACCCGTGACCGCCTCAGTCGTACGCGCCCTCGCCGCCGTCGCCCGCGACGCCGCGCACCGGGCCGCACCACGCGGCTCGTGCCGTGCCTGCGGCGCCCACGACGCCGGGACGCAGACGCTCGCCGACCGCCCTGACGGCATCGTCGTGCGCCACGGCGCGGCCGTCGCGAAGGCCCACGCTGCCGACACCGACCGGGCGGCGCACGAGGTACGTGTCGCCCTGGCGGCCCACCCCGCGCTGGCGGGGATCCTGCTGCCTCCCCTCCCCGCCGGCCTCCGCACGGGAGCAGGCCGGCTCCCGAACGACCCCCGCCCCGTCACGACCTGGCCCTACGGCGTGCCCGTCGACCCCGCGGACCCGGACGCCGCGCCCTGGGAGGAGGCCGCGGTCCTGCTCGCGCGTCTGCACCGCGTCGCGCCGGCCCGGCTGCCGGACTCAGGCACGCGCACCGCCACCGCGGCCGCCCCGGCCACAGCAGCCGGCACCGGCACCGGCACCGCAACCGGCACCGGCACCGCGGCCCGCCCGGCCACCGCGGCCCGCCCGGCCACAGCAGCCGGCACCGGCACCGGCCCGGCCCCGCTCCCACCCATGCGCGGCCCCGCCAAGGCCGCCGCCGCCGTGGCCCGCATGGAGGCGGCCGCACCGGACCACCCGGCCGCGCCGGACGTACGACGAGCCTGGGAGCGCCTGCCGGCCTGGGCGAGGGGTGAGGCGCCTTCCCCGCGCGGGGACGCGGTGTGCCACGGCGACCTGCACCTCGGCCAGCTCGTGCGCCACCCCGCCCCGGACGGCCCGTGGTTGCTGATCGACGTGGACGACATGGGGCTGGGCGACCCGGCCTGGGACCTGGCCCGTCCCGCTGCCTGGTTCGCGACCGGCCTGCTGGCGCCGGAGATCTGGCAGCGGTTCCTCGGCGCGTACACCGCCGCGGAAGGCGGCGCCGTTCCCTCCGCCGGTGATCCGTGGCCCCAACTGGATGTGCCCGCACGGGCGCTGACCGTGCAGACCGCGGCGCTGGCTCTGGCGAAGGCGGCTCGGGAGGGGCGCCGACCGGACGAGGTCGAGTCGGCCGTGCTGGACGCCTGTACCCGAATCGGGACACTGTGACCCGAGTTGGAGTTCGATCCTCCGTCGTAGGGTGAAGTCACCGTCGCCGGGCATGCATCCGGGCGACGTCGACCGAACGGCGAGGAGCTGACCAGACGATGCAGTGTCCCAAGTGCCATGCAGCGATGCACACGTACAACCGCAATGGTGTTCAGATCGAGCAGTGCAGCGGCTGCCGGGGCATATTTCTCGACTACGGCGAGCTGGAGTCGCTGACCCGGCTGGAGTCGCAGTGGACCCAGCAGGCCCCGCCCGTGCCGCCGGCGCCGCATGCCCCGCAGGCCTACCCCGCCGCGCCCCCGGCTCCGGCGTGGGGCGCGCCGCACCATGGTGGTCACCACGGGCATCACCGTCAGCGGAGCTTCGGCCGGATGCTGTTCTCTTCCTGAGCGACCTGGGACCTGAGCGACCGGAGTGCCGGCGGGTGCGGCGGCCGGGCCACTGGCCCGGCCGGCCCTTCCGGCCCTTCCGGCACCCCGCGACCGCGGGCACACGACGAAGCCCCCGGCCGTCGAGACGGCCAGGGGCTCCGGGCTGTGCGCGATACTGGGATTGAACCAGTGACCTCTTCCGTGTCAGGGAAGCGCTCTCCCGCTGAGCTAATCGCGCGGGGTGACCTGCGTTACTGCGTACTGCGTGCGCGATACTGGGATTGAACCAGTGACCTCTTCCGTGTCAGGGAAGCGCTCTCCCGCTGAGCTAATCGCGCTCGGATCCTCGCGGACCCAGTGGACGATACTGGGATTGAACCAGTGACCTCTTCCGTGTCAGGGAAGCGCTCTCCCGCTGAGCTAATCGTCCTTGGAGGTGGAGACGGGATTTGAACCCGTGTAGACGGCTTTGCAGGCCGTTGCCTCGCCTCTCGGCCACTCCACCCGGAGTGCAGGGGGTTCGGGAAGATCCCCCACTTTCTCGAGCGGACGACGAGATTCGAACTCGCGACCCTCACCTTGGCAAGGTGATGCTCTACCAACTGAGCCACGTCCGCTTGTCGTTTCCGTTCCGCTTGCGCGTCCCGGCGACGTGTTGAACTCTAGCGGATTCCTGGGCCAGTACAAAAACGCGTTTGTGCAGCTTGCCGCCGTGTGTTCGCTTCGCAGCAGCTCACCTGCGGCTCACCTGCGGCTCACCGGCGACTCGACGGCAGCCGATCGGCAGCTCACCGCCGCCCCGCCGGGCGGCCCGCCGACGTCCCACCGGCCGCCCGTCCGCACCCCGTCCTCGCCGGTCATACACTCACAGACGTGCACGACCTCGCTCCTCTGGCCCGCTTCGGCCCCCTCGTCGCCACCGACCTCCGGGACGTCACAAGCGACCCCGCAGCCCTCGACTCCACCGGTTTCTGGGCCGTCGTCGCCGACTTCGAGGGCGGTCTCACCTGCGCCCGTTTCGGCGATGTCCGCAGTGAACCGGTTCCCGAGCCCGTCCCGGGCCGCTGGCGGGGACCGGCCGCGGAGGAGTGGACGTCGTCCCTGGACCGGGCCGCCTACACCGCCGGTGTACGGCGCATCCGCGAGCACATCGCGGCCGGTGAGGTCTATCAGGCCAATCTGTGCCGGGTGCTGTCGGCGCCGCTGCCGGACCCGGCCGCGGCCGATGTCGACGAGTTGACCGCGCTGCTGGCGCGGGGCAACCCGGCGCCGTACGCAGGAACGATCCGCCTGCCCGCGCACGGCGTGGAGATCGCGACCGCGTCCCCCGAGCTGTATCTGAGCCGCGACGGACGCACGGTCGAGTCCGGCCCCATCAAGGGCACGGGCAGGACGGCGGACGATCTCCTCGAGAAGGACCACGCGGAGAACGTCATGATCGTGGATCTGGTCCGCAACGACCTGGGCCGGGTCTGCACCACCGGCAGTGTCACCGTGCCCGCGCTCTGCGCGGTCGAGCCCCACCCCGGCCTCGTGCACCTGGTCTCCACCGTCCGCGGAGAGCTGGCACCCGGAGCGGGCTGGGGCGAGCTGCTTGCCGCAACCTTCCCGCCGGGCTCGGTCACCGGCGCCCCCAAGTCCAGCGCGCTGACGATCATCGACGCACTCGAGACCGCCCCGCGCGGCCCGTACTGCGGCGGTGTCGGCTGGGTCGACGCCGACCGGCGCACCGCGCAGCTCGCCGTCGGCATACGGACCTTCTGGATCGACCGCGCGGCCGACGTCCTGCGGTTCGGCACCGGCGCCGGCATCACCTGGGGCTCCGACCCGGAACGTGAATGGGCGGAGACGGAACTGAAGGCATCGCGACTGCTGGCGGTAGCGTCGGGCGCGTACGCGGCAATCGGAAGGACAGCTCGATGAAGGTTTGGGTCAACGGCGCGCTCTCGGAGATCGAGGACGCCCGGGTGTCCGTGCTCGACCACGGCATGACCGTCGGCGACGGCGTCTTCGAGACCGTCAAGGCGGTGCATGGTCAGCCCTTCGCCCTCACCCGCCACCTGGAACGGCTGGCCCGCTCCGCCGACGGTCTCGGACTGCCGGAACCGGACCTCGACGAGGTCGGGCACGCCTGCGCCGCCGTACTGGCCGCGAACCCCATGCCGCTCGGCAGGCTGCGCATCACCTACACCGGCGGGCTGTCCCCGCTCGGCTCCGACCGGGGGACCGACGGTCCGACGCTGGTCGTCGCGCTCGGCTCGACCACCCGTCGTCCCGACACCACATCGGTGATCACCGTCCCCTGGACCCGCAACGAACGCGGCGCGCTGACCGGGCTGAAGACCACCTCGTACGCCGAGAACGTCATCGCGCTCGCCCGGGCCCACCAGCAGGGCGCCTCCGAGGCCCTGTTCGCGAACACCGTCGGGCGGCTCTGCGAAGGCACCGGCTCGAACGTCTTCGTCGTCCTCGACGGCGAACTGCACACCCCGCCCGTCTCCTCCGGGTGCCTCGCCGGCATCACCCGCGCCCTGACCGTCGAGTGGACGGGCGCCAAGGAGACGGACCTGCCCATGGACGTCCTCGGCAGCGCGGAGGAGATCTTCCTGACGTCCACGCTCCGCGACGTCCAGTCGGTCGCACGCGTCGACGGCCGCGACGTCAGCACCGCCCCGGGGCCCGTGACCACGAAGGCGATGCGCGTCTTCGAGGAGCGCGCGGCGGCCGACCCCGACCCGAAGTCCGTGTAACCGGCCCGGGAGCCGGAGAAAACCTGGTGTCGGACGGTCGCGGGGCAGGTAGAAACTCCTCGATGACCACAACCCTGCGGCCCACGGGGCCGATCCAGTACGACGCCGACGGCGCCGCCTCCCGCGGCTACGACGTCTGCGTGAACGGCCGGCCCGTCGGGACGGTCGAACTCGCCACGGACACCGGCGGCGGCCGTCCGGTCGGCTCCATAAGGTCGCTGCACATCGAAGAGGCCGACCGCAGACGGGGCCGCGGCACCGTCGCGGCCCTCGCCGCGGAGGAAGTGCTGCGCGGCTGGGACTGCACCGAGGTCCGCGTGGCCGTCCCGGCCGACGCCGGCCCCGCCCTGCGCCTGGTCACCGCGCTCGGCTACACCGAACGCGGCCGCAACATGATCAAGGAGACGTCCCGGCCGCTGCCCGTGCTGCCCGAAGGCGTCGAGAGCCACCCGATGGACGAGGACGAGTTCGGCCGCTGGCTGTCGCACGCCGTACGTCACTTCGCCCAGGACTGGGTCTCGCGCGGTGTACCGGAGGACGAGGCACTCGCCCGCTCCGAGGCCGTCCACGCCCGCCTGCTCCCCGAGGGCCGCGCGACCCCCGGCGCCCACGTCCACCGCCTGCTCGCCGAGGGCACTGCCGTGGGGCACGTCTGGGTCTCGGAGTGCGAGGTACGCCCCGGCGAGGACGGTGCGTACGTCTTCGACGTCGAGGTGGCGGAGGCCTACCGGGGCAGGGGTCACGGAAGGTCCCTGATGCTGCTCGCGGAGCGCATCGCGGGGGAGGCCGGCCGGCCGTTGATCGCCCTGCACGTCTTCGAGGGCAACCGTCCCGCGCTCGCGCTCTACGAGTCTCTCGGCTACCGCACCACCCACCGCAACTTCGTCAAGCGCCTCCTGTAGCCGGGCCCGGCCGGGTCACTGCCCGGCCAGGAGCCGGTCGGCGATCTCCTCGATACGCGCCCGCAGCCCTTCCTGGCTCTTGCCGCCGTCGAGCCGCTCGCCGCCGATGACGTACGTGGGCGTACCGGTCACCCCGATCGCCTTGCCCTCGGCCTGGTCGGCGTCGACGATCAGGATGTGCCGGCCGTCGATGAGCGCGGTGTCGAACTCCTCCACGTCCAGGCCCAGTTCGCCGGCGACCTCCAGGAGGAACGGCTCACCCTTGGCCGCGAGCTCCTCGGCGCGCGCCAGCACGGCCTCCGCGTACGGCCAGGCCTTGCCCTGTGCCATGGCCTCCTCGGCGGCCTGCGCGGCGGCGAAGGCGTGCTTGTGCTTGTCGAGGGGGAAGTGCCGCAGCCGCAGCTCGAGCCGGTCGCCGTAGCGGTCGCGAAGGGCCCGCAGGTCCTCCAGCGCGGTGCGGCAGTCGGTGCACTGGAGCTCGCACCACACGTCGAGGACGGCGGGGGAGCCGGTCGGGGAGTCACTCATGCGGCCAGTCTCCCAGCCCTGTGCCCCGTGCCCCAACCGGGACCTGGGGAGGAGAGCGTCCCGGAGATCTCCCCCAGATATGCGCACGCCCGCCTCGCACCGTGGCCCGGACCGGCCGGGGCGGTGCAGGATGGAGGGGACGCAACCGCTCAAGCCGCCAACGCCTGGAGGACCGGATGCTTGCCGAGACCATTTGTTCCGCGGTGTCCGCGGCGGGCCTGGGCATCGCCGCGATCACGGCGTACCGCAGGCGCTTCCTGTCCGCGGCACGTATCGCGGCCTACTCGCTGCTGCCGCTCGGCCTCGTCCTCACCGGGGCGGTCGAGTGGGCCGTCGGCACCGCCTTCAGCCTGACCGCCTGGGTCGGCTTCGGCCTCCTCGGTGCCGCCTGGCTGCTCTTCCTGACGACCAGGGCGGTGGAGCGCCGGGCGGGCGGCACCCGCAAGGAACGCAAGGCCGCCGCCGCGGCCGCCCGCCGCGAGGCCGCCGAACCGGCCGCCTCCCGGCCCTCCCTCGGCCGGTCCGCCCCGGCGGCGGACCCGGCGCCGTCGGCCAAACCGAAGGCGTCCCGCGGGGACGACGACTTCAGCGACATCGAGGCGATCCTCAAGAAGCACGGCATCTGACCCTCCTCGCGGCTCCCCGCCGGGGCCACGCCCACCGTCCTTTCCGGCCCGCTGTACCGTGCTCACCGCTGTCCGTGGCGGACGCCGCCGTGCTCACGGGCTGGACGCGGCTGATGCCGCAGCCGCCCAGTGCCTTCCGCGGCCGGACGCCGTTGTGCCCCGGCTGCCCCGGCTGCCCCGGCTGCCCCGGCTGCCCCGGCTGCCCCGGCTGCCCCGGCTGCCCGCGGCCGACGCCGCCGTGTCCACCGCTGCCGGGGGCTGATGCCGCCGTGCTCACGGCTGGACGCGGCTGATGCCGCAGCCGTCCGGTGCCTTCCGCGGCCGATGCCGCCACCGCTCCCCGCAGCCGACGCCGTCGTGCTCACCGCTGCTGCGGGCGGACGCCGCCGTGTCCACCGCTGGTGGGGCTGATGCCGCCGTGCTCGCGGCTGATGCCGCGGCCGTCCGGTGCCTTCCGCGGCCGATGCCGCCACTGCTGTCCGCGGGCGGTTGCCGTCGTGCCATGGCTGTCCGCGGCCGACGCCGCCCATGCCCACCGCTGCCGGTGGGCGGACGCCGCCGTGCCCATGGCTGCCCGCACCCGACGCTGCGCGCGGCCCACGCCGCCGCGTCCAGTGCCTTCTTCGGCCGACGGGCCGGGCCACAGGATGTGATGAACCACCTTTGCCGCAGGGCGTGTTGGACGATCATCCCCGGCCGGGCTACGCCATGATCACCCCGAGATGCTCGATACCTCGCGGGGCCAGGCCCCCGTACCGACCCAGGAGCCGCGCGGATGTCTTTTCGCGCTCTCCCAGCCGCCCCTGATGATCTTCCTCGGAGTGATCGGCGTCCTGTTGCTGATGGCCGCCGTGCACGACCTCTTCTGGCTGTGAGGGACGCGGTGGCACACCACGGTCCGCTCAGCCCGCGGCCTCCTTGCGGCGCGCCCGGTAGGCGGCGACGTGCAGTCGGTTGCCGCATGTGCGGCTGTCGCAGTAGCGGCGCGACCGGTTGCGCGACAGGTCCACGAACGCGCGCCCGCAGTCCGGCGCCTCGCAGCGCCGCAGCCGCTCCTGCTCGCCCGCGACGACGATGAACGCCAGCGCCATCCCGCAGTCGGCCGCGAGATGGTCGGCGACCGACGCCCCCGGTGCGAAGTAGTGCACATGCCAGTCGTAGCCGTCGTGGTCCGTCAGCTGCGGGGTCGTGCCCGCCGCCGCCACCAGGCGGTTGATGACCTCCGCGGCCGTCCTGCTGTCCGGCGCCGCGAACACCTGGGCGAACAGCGTCCGGATCGACTGCACGGCCTTGATGTCCCGCTGGGTCAGCTCCCCCACCCCGCTGACCTGGTGGCCGCGCACGAAGTCGTACAGCGCCGCGACGTCCGTCAGCCTGTCGTCCTGCCCGCTCTCCGGTGCGGTGTTCACCAGATCGACGACGGTGTCGAGGGCGATACGGGTGTCGTGTGGGATCAGCACGAATTCGCTCCCTGGCCGGATGCGGGCCGGTGCCCGCCGAATTGCGCTGACTCTAGCGGTTCGTGCCGAGAGCGCACCGGCGCCGTCGCCGCGGTGGATTCCGCGACGACGGCGCCGGTGTTGTTCCGTATGAGGTTGTCCGCGCGGCGCCGTCTCCCCGAGACGGACGGCGCCGTGCGGTTTTCCGCCGGCCGGACTGGGTTCAGCTCTCGGCCAGAATGTGCGACAACTCCGTGTCGAGATCGAAGTGCCGGTGCTCGGTGCCTGGCGGCACCGCTGCGTCCGTCCGCTTGAGGAACGATTCCAGGGCCCGCGCCGGGGCCTCCAGCAGGGCTTCGCCCTCCGGGGAGCTCAGCGCGATGCAGACGACGCCCTGGCCATGGCTGCGTGAGGGCCAGACCCGTACGTCGCCCGTGCCGGTGGGCCGGTGCAGGCCCTCGGCGAGAAGGTCGCGGGCGAAGACCCACTCGACCGTCTCTTCGGCTCCGGTGTGGAAGGTGGCGTGCACGGCATAGGGATCGGCCGTGTCATACCGCAGGCCCGCGGGTACAGGCAGTGAGGACTCGCTCGATACAACGAGGCGCAGGTGCAGCTCGCAGCTGACCGTGGTGTTCATAAGCGCCAGGGCCTTTCGCTCAGTGTGCGCTCGGGGATTCGCACGTCGGCGAAATCGACATGCCACCTACGGTGCCGTTGTAAACCCCTCTGACCGTTTTGGGGTCCTTCAGGTCGCTCGTACGGCGGTGCATTACTTTGCGTTATACGGCCATTCCGGTGACGGAGTTCAATCCGGTACGTTTGGATTTATGAACGCGCAGAGTGACGAGCGGGACGAGGCCGTCGCGGCGACGACGGCCGCCCCCGCCACGGGGGACGTGACGGACGGTGCGGCGCAGCCGCTCCCGGAGGCTGCCAAGGAGGAACCGGCGCTCGGTTCGAGGGCGCCGCACTTCATCAAACGATCCAGAACACTGCACGTGAGCTGGCAGGTCGGCGTCTTCATCGTCGGCCTGGCCGTCGTCGGCGCGGGTGTGTCCATGCTCGTGCTGCCCGGACCCGGCTGGGTCGTGATCTTCGGCGGCATGGCGATCTGGGCGACCGAGTTCGTCTGGGCCCAGCTCGTGCTGCGCTGGACCAAGCGCAAGGTCACGGAGGCGGCCCAGCGGGCGCTCGACCCGAAGGTCCGGCGGCGCAACATCATTCTCACGACGATCGGTCTCGTCATCATCGCGGCGCTCTGCGGTATCTATCTCTGGAAGTTCGGGCTCGCCCTGCCGTGGAACATCGACGAGTGACCGCCAAGTGGTCCGGGGCACCGGCTGACATGGGGTAATGTTTGCCGTGCGCCCGGGCGATTAGCTCAGTGGGAGAGCGCTTCGTTCACACCGAAGAGGTCACTGGTTCGAACCCAGTATCGCCCACCCGGAACGGATGCCCCGGAGACTTGACGGTCTCCGGGGCATCCGTCGTTTCCCCACCGTCACCGCATGCGGCTCAGGCTCTCCCGCAGCCTGCGGGCGTCCCGTAGCCGCTGCTCGTACGTCGCGCCCACCCCGAGCAGGAGCAGGCCCACGAGCGCGGGCGGCAGCCAGCGGGGCAGCGCTCCGACGACCTGTGCGACGTACGGGGCGAGCTCGTGCAGCGCGTCCAGGGCCAGCACCGCGCCGCTGAGGACGAGCAGCGCCTGCAGCTTCAGCCGGGCGCCGGCCAGGGTCACCGCCAGGGCCGCGAGCCCCAGCAGCAGCGGGCGGAGCCAGTGCTCGTCGCCCCAGGCGGCGACGAGGCTCGGCACCAGGGTCGCGGCCAGGCCGGGACCGTACGCCGTCCAGGAGGAGGCCTGCGGGTCCTTGCGGCGGCGCAGCACTCCGAGGGCCAGCGCCGCGGCGGTGACGGGCAGGGTGTACGCCTCCGGGGACGTCACGTCGGAGGCCGCCAGCCGGACCCAGGTGGCCGCCACGAAGCACACCGCGGCCAGGTGGCCGGCCACCGGGCGTCGCTCCTCCCGCACGGCCGTACCGGCGGCGACGACACCGCACAGCGCGAGGACCAGGGCCAGCGTCGGCGCGTCGCCCGACGCGAGCGGCAGCGCGACCAGGGCGGCAGCGGCGCCGGTGATCTCCACGGGCAGTGCGGCGGGGTGGCGGCGCAGCACCGCGCCGAGCACCGCGGTGGCCGCCGGCACGGTCAGCAGCACCAGGGCGGCGTGGTGGGCCGGGAGGCCGAGCGCCGCGGCGCCGGCTCCGGCGAGGACGGCCGCGTAGAAGGTCGCCGTGCAGGCGAGCAGCGCCTGTACCGGACCCTTGGTCCGCAGGGACGCGAGGGCGAGGGTCCCGACGAGTACGCCGAGGACGACGAAGGTCGCCGGCCGCGTCGCGAGCGACAGCAGTGCCACGCTCACCGATCCGCCGAGTCCGCACACCAGCGCGGTGACCGAGACGTCCCGGAGCCGCACGGTGGTGGAGAGGGCGAGGACCCCCAGGGTGACGATCAGCTGCCAGGCGACGGCCGCGGAGTGACCGGTGCCGGACACGACCGGCACCGTGACCGCGGCGGCCCAGGCCGTCGCCACGGCACCGCACCGGGCGGCCGCCCGTATCCGGTCGCCGTGCGCGCGTCGGACCGCCGCGGGAGACCACGGGGTCCTGGGCAGCCAGGCCGCGGTGCCGGGGCCGGCGGCAGCGGGCGGGACGGGGGAGTCCTGCCCGGCCTCGTCCGGGCGCCGGTCGGAGGCGTCGTCCCGGTAGCGGGCCACGACGGCCAGGACCGCCGCGACGGTCAGGAGCGTCAGCGGAGCCGGGAGCAAGGTCGTCGTCGTGGCGTTCAGGTCCGGCAGGCCGGACCCACCGGACCAGATGCCGGTCAGCGTCGTCGCCGGACCCGCCAGCGCCAGCGCCGTCAGCGGAAGCGCCGCGAGGAGCGCCGCCGCGTGCACCGCCGCCGCGGCACCGGCGAGGCCGGGAAGGAGCCGCCGCGGCAGCGGGGTCCGCACGGCGCCCAGCAGAACCACCGCGCAGAGCAGGTACCCGAGCACCGCCCAGCCACCCGGTACCGCGGTGCGGACCACGCCGCCGACGCCCGCCACCAGGGCCAGGCCCGCAACGGCGGAGACCCAGGCGGCGGAGGTGCGCCACGCCGCGAGGAGGGCGACGGCCGCCGCCACGGTCAGCAGCACCGCCGGGCCGGCGGCGGCCGCGGCATCGTCCGCCGTCAGCGACCTGAGCACGCCGGTCAGCAACGCCCCGCCGCCCGTCGTCGCGGCCGCCGTCCAGGCGACCACCTTCACGGCGGCCGGACGCGTCCACAGCACGACGGCGACGTCCAGCGCGGCGGTCAGCAGCAGCGCCCACTCGATCGGCGGCGCGGCAGCGTCCGCGGTCAGCGCCCAGAGCGGCAGCGGGAGCTGCGCGGCCACGACGGCTGCCGGCAGCGGGGTCCGCAGCCGGGGCAGCGCGAGGCCGTACGACGACCACACAGTCGCGAGCGCCGCGGACGCCAGGGCCGAGTATCCGAGCCCGTCCGTCTCCGGCAGACCAACCCGGTGCAGGGCGTACGCGTCGAGCACCGTCAGCACCAGCCCGAGCACGCCCACGGACTCGGCCGTGGCGGAGAGACCCTTGCGCAGCAGGACCACCGGCGTGCCGAGAGCGGCGACCGTCACGGCGCCGAGCACCGCCGAACGGCCGCCGATGCCCATCTCGCCCCAGCTGACGAGGGTGAACGCGATCGCCGCGATCGCCAGCAGCAGCCCGCCGAGCGTCAGCAGCAGATTCTGCACGCCGGGCGGCGACGTCTCGGCCGGGGCGGGCGCGGCGAAGGGCCGGCCGGAACCGGCGGGCGGCGGGGCGGCGAAGGGGGCGGCGGGCCGCAGCGCGGCGAGCAGCCAGGCCCTGCGGGCCAGCAACTGCGCGCGCCGCGCTTCCAGTTGGCGCAGCTCACGGTCGAGGGTCGCCAGTTCCTCGGCCGGTGGTGGCACGTTCTCCATGGCCGAAGTGTGGCCCCGGCCACAGTCGGCGGCATGGGTGCGGATACTCAATTTCCGGTGAGTACCGACCGGCAGGTGGCGCAGACTGGCCCCATGGACTGGTGCCGTTACCGCTTCCGCAGCGTCTGGGACCTGCCCGCCGCGCCCGGCGACGTCTACGAGGCGCTGTCACGGGTGGAGGACTATCCCCGGTGGTGGCCGCAGGTGCGCGAGGTGACGGAGGTCGAGGAAGGGGTCGGCACCGCCCGGTTCCGCTCGTTCCTTCCGTACGACCTGCGCGTCACGGGCCGCACGCGGCGCAGCGATCCGGTGGACGGTGTCCTGGAGGTAGGGATGGCGGGGGACCTCGACGGCTGGTCGCGATGGACCGTGCGGGCCGGCGGCAGGGGTACCCGCGCGCTGTACGAGCAGGAGGTCGTCGTGCGAAGGCCCCTGATGAGACGGCTCTCCATCCCGTGCCGCCCCGTGTTCCGGGCCAATCACGCGTTCATGATGCGCAGCGGGAGGCGGGGCCTGGAGGCCTACCTGGAAGGAGTTTGAACCCAGCCCGCGGTGCCCTGTATTGTTCAGTCCGTTCCCGGGCGATTAGCTCAGTGGGAGAGCGCTTCGTTCACACCGAAGAGGTCACTGGTTCGAACCCAGTATCGCCCACCGGGAGAGGCCGGTCCGTCGTCGACGGACCGGCCTCACTTGTTCCACCGTCAGGCCGCGGCCGCCAGCCCCGGCCGCAGCGGCCACGCGGGATCGACCGTCTCCGGCGTACCGCTGCGGGCGAACCACGCCTGGAGACCGCGGGCCTGAGCCGCGTGCCACACCGCCTGGAGCGTGTGCAGTTCCGCCGGCGACAGCCGCTCCAGACGCGCGTTGAACCGCCGCCCCACCGCCCGTACGACCTCCAGCGCCGCCAGCGCGTCGGCCGCCGCGTCGTGCGCCCCGTCGAGCACCACCTCGTACTGCGCGCACAGGTCCGTGAGCGTCCGCCGCCCCTTGCGGTAGCGGTCCAGATGCTTGTCCAGCACCCGGGGATCCAGCACGCACAGCGGTGAACGGTCCAGGTAGCGGCTCAGCGACGACGCCCGATGCCTCTTCAACTCCCGGTCCAGCAGCGTCAGATCGAACGGCGCGTTCATCACCACCAGCGGCCGGCCCGCCGCGCACTGCTCGGCCAGCGACCTGGCTATCTCCTCCATCACCGGCGCGGGCCAACGGCCGTTGCGCTGAAGGTGGTCGTCGGTGAGGCCGTGCACCTCGATCGCGCCCGGCGGCACGGGCACACCGGGATTCACCAGCCAGCGTGTGATCCGTGGCCGCCCACCGGGCGAATCCTGGACCACGACCGCCGCGGACACGATGCGGTCCTCCTCGACGTCCACTCCGGTTGTCTCTGTGTCAAATGCGGCCAGAGGGCCGTCATACCAGTGCGTCATCCGCGAACTCCTCGCACGTACCCGGCAGATGGCGACAACCCCTGCCCGAATCGGTGATACCCGGGCTGTTTGCACCGTACGCAGGCCGGTGACAACACAGGTGACGGGGAAGGAAATTGCCATGGCGCTCGCCCAGCCCGAGCCGGGAGGGCTGTCCCCCGCAAGCGGGAGGTGCCCCCCGCCCCAGCGGACGCCCCCGCTGCGCGGAGCACTCGCCACCACCGCCTGCATGGAGACGCTCCAGGTGGGCTATCTGCACGCCGTCGCGGCCGCGGCGGGGTGCTCGCTCTCCCAGCCGTTCCCCGACAACGGGATCGACTGGCACCTCAGCCACAGTTCGGCCGGACACACGGTCGACGACGAAGTGACCATCAAGGTGCAGCTCAAGTGCACCTACCAGATCCCACCGCACCCGCCGGGGCCCGCGTTCTCCTTCACCCTCGACAACGACCACCTGGTGAAGCTGGCCCGCACCCCCGTCTCGGTGCACAAGATCCTGGTCGTGATGCTCGTCCCGAGGACCCAGGACGAATGGCTGCGGGCCAGCCACGACCGGCTCGACCTGAGGCACTGCTGCTACTGGACCAACCTGGCCGGCCACGCGGTGACCGGCAGGCACCGGACCACCGTGCGCATCCCGACCTCGCGGATCTTCGACGACCGGGCGCTCTGCGAGATCATGACGCGCGTCGGGGCGGGAGGGAGACCCTGATGCACCGGCCCTTCGACGACCATGTGCGTCCCCACCCGAGCGCCGCGGAGCCCCCGGGCCCCTGGCGCGGGGCGGCGGAACCCGACCCCGCGGACGTCGACCCCGTCGTCCTCGGCGCGCTCCTGGACCGGCACGGCTGGCGCCGCCGCGGTGGCGCCGCGGGCCGCTACACCCGCTGGACCCCGCCCGGGCCGTCGACCGGCGGCACCAGCCTGCTCGTGCCGGAGAGCAAGGCCTTCCCCGACTGCGAGGACCTGCTCGGCGAGGCCATCACCGCGCTCGTCCGCAGCGCCGCGCCCTCCGCCAAGGACGTCCTCGTCGGACTCACCGTCCCCAGCGACGAGATCCGCTGGTGGCGCGACACCCCCGCGGGCGGCCCCTCGGGCACCGCCTCATGGACCGTCCAGGAACAGCTCCGTTCCGCCGCCCGGCAGATGCTGCTCGCCGGCGCGCTCGCCGCCCGCGAGCGCGCCGGCTACTACGGCGGGCGCCACCGCAGGCAGGCGCAGGCACTGCTCGACGGCGTCCTCGTCGGACCGGCGCCGGGCGGCCGTTCCCTGACCGCCTTCGTGCCCGTCGACTCCGGGCGGGCACTGGCCGTACGGCTCTGCCACGCCGTGCAGGCCACCAGGGAGGCCATCGACTACCAGCGGGCGACGGGCGGCACCGAGGCGTTCGACGCGGCGGTCAGTGCCGGGGTGAGCCGCGAACTCACCGAAGCGGTCATCGCGCTCGTGCGCGGCTCCGAAGGGGCCCGCGTCGCCGTCGAATGGTCACCGGCCGCCGGGGTCCCGCAGGGCTGCGCCGCCCGCATGGAACCGGTCGAGTTCTCACCGGGCGACCTGCCCGTACTGCGCGCGGCCGGTGCCCGCTACCTCCAGGACGAGCCGTCCGTGCCGGTGCGGATCACCGGCACGGTGGTGCGGATGCGGCGCTCGGGACCGCGCGGCGCCGGCACCGTAAGACTGCGGGTGCTGGCGGGCGCCGACGTTCCGCACGTGCGCGTGGCGCTCGACGAGGACGACTACCGCACGGCCGGCCAGGCCCACCTGATGGGACTGCCGATCCGGGTGGCGGGACGGCTGGAGAGCCGGGGCGGTTTCCGCCGGCTGAGCGACGCGTCAGGGGTGGCGCCCGTGCCGGTCGACGAGGCGGAGCGCGACCGGCTGATGAAGTCGCTCCAGGAGAATCCGGACTTCTTCGAGGAGGCGGGCGAGCAGGGGGGCGAGGGGACGCCGCCATAACCGTTTCGCGAGCGGTCCCTCCGGCTCGGTACGATTCCGAGTGCGTACGCAATACGAATCGGGTACGCGCCCGCCTTCAGTCAGGAGAGACCGGTGTCAGACGTCCGTGTGATCATCCAACGCGATTCCGAGCGGGAAGAGCGCGTGGTGACGACGGGCACTACGGCCGCCGACCTCTTCCCCGAGCGCACCGTCGTCGCCGCCCGCGTGGGCGGGGAGCTGAAGGACCTCGCGTACGAGCCGAAGGACGGCGAGGAGGTCGAGCCCGTCGAGATCTCCTCGGAGGACGGCCTCAACATCCTGCGCCACTCCACCGCGCACGTCATGGCCCAGGCCGTGCAGGAGCTCTTCCCCGAGGCGAAGCTCGGCATCGGCCCGCCGGTCAAGGACGGCTTCTACTACGACTTCGACGTCGAGAAGCCCTTCCACCCCGATGACCTCAAGGCCATCGAGAAGAAGATGCAGGAGATCCAGAAGCGCGGCCAGCGCTTCTCGCGCCGTGTCGTCACCGACGAGGCGGCACGCGAGGAGCTCGCGGACGAGCCGTACAAGCTGGAGCTCATCGGCCTCAAGGGCTCCGCGTCCTCGGACGACGGCGCGGACGTGGAGGTCGGCGCGGGCGAGCTGACGATCTACGACAACCTGGACGCCAAGACCGGCGAGCTGTGCTGGAAGGACCTCTGCCGTGGTCCGCACCTGCCCACGACCCGGAACATCCCGGCGTTCAAGCTGATGCGCAACGCCGCCGCGTACTGGCGCGGCAGCGAGAAGAACCCGATGCTCCAGCGCATCTACGGCACCGCCTGGCCGTCGAAGGAAGAGCTCAAGGCGCACCTCGAGTTCCTCGCGGAGGCGGAGAAGCGCGACCACCGCAAGCTGGGCAACGAGCTCGACCTCTTCTCCGTCCCGGAGCAGATCGGTTCCGGCCTCGCGGTCTTCCACCCCAAGGGCGGCATCATCCGCCGGGTCATGGAGGACTACAGCCGGAAGCGGCACGAGGAGGAGGGCTACGAGTTCGTCTACACCCCCCACGCCACCAAGGGGAAGCTCTTCGAGACCTCGGGCCACCTGGACTGGTACGCCGACGGCATGTACCCGCCCATGCAGCTCGACGAGGGCGTGGACTACTACCTCAAGCCCATGAACTGCCCGATGCACAACCTGATCTTCGACGCGCGCGGGCGTTCGTACCGTGAACTGCCGCTGCGCCTCTTCGAGTTCGGGACCGTGTACCGGTACGAGAAGTCGGGCGTCGTGCACGGCCTCACCCGTGCCCGCGGTTTCACGCAGGACGACGCGCACATCTACTGCACCAAGGAGCAGATGGCGGACGAGCTCGACTCGACGCTGACCTTCGTGCTGAACCTGCTGCGCGACTACGGTCTGACCGACTTCTACCTGGAGCTCTCCACCAAGGACCCGGAGAAGTTCGTCGGCTCCGACGAGGTCTGGGAGGAGGCCACCGAGACGCTGCGGCAGGTGGCCGAGAAGCAGGGCCTCCCGCTGGTCCCGGACCCGGGCGGCGCCGCGTTCTACGGGCCGAAGATCTCCGTCCAGGCGAAGGACGCCATCGGCCGGACCTGGCAGATGTCGACGGTGCAGCTCGACTTCAACCTGCCGGAGCGCTTCGACCTGGAGTACACCGGCCCGGACGGCACCAAGCAGCGTCCGGTGATGATCCACCGCGCGCTGTTCGGTTCGATCGAGCGGTTCTTCGCCGTTCTGCTGGAGCACTACGCGGGCGCGATGCCGCCGTGGCTGGCGCCGGTGCAGGCGGTCGGCATCCCGATCGGCGACGCGCACGTCGAGTATCTGCAGGCCTTCGCGGCGGACGCCAAGAAGAAGGGCCTGCGGGTCGAGGTGGACTCCTCCTCGGACCGGATGCAGAAGAAGATCCGTAACCACCAGAAGCTCAAGGTCCCCTTCATGATCATCGTCGGTGACGACGACATGAACGCCGGCACGGTCTCCTTCCGCTACCGCGACGGCTCGCAGGAGAACGGCATCCCGCGTGAGGACGCCCTGGCGAAGATCGCCGACGTGGTGGAGCGCCGCGTCCAGGTCTGAGTCCGGCGACGAGGGGCGGTCCCTTACGGGGCCGCCCCTCGCCGCATGCCGCGTGCAGCGCCGAATATGCTGGCCCGCATGACGACAGAGCAGCCGGAGCAGCAGATCGGAGTCGGGACGCCTGACGCGTTCCAGCGACTGTGGACGCCCCATCGGATGGCGTACATCCAGGGCGAGAACAAGCCCACGGGTCCCGGTTCCGGGGACGGCTGCCCGTTCTGCTCGATCCCCGCCAAGAGCGACGAGGACGGCCTGGTCATCGCCCGCGGGGAACGCGTCTACGCCGTGCTCAACCTCTACCCGTACAACGGCGGGCACCTGATGATCGTCCCGTTCCGTCATGTCGCCGACTACACGGACCTGGACGACGCCGAGACCGCCGAGCTCGCCGTGCTGACCAAGCAGGCGATGACCGCGCTGCGCGCGGCGTCCGGCGCGCACGGGTTCAACATCGGCCTGAACCAGGGCTCCGCGGCGGGCGCCGGTATCGCCGCCCACCTGCATCAGCACATCGTGCCGCGCTGGGGCGGCGACACCAACTTCATGCCGGTCATCGGCAACACCAAGGTGCTGCCCCAGCTGCTCGGCGACACCCGCAGGATGCTCGCCGAGCACTGGCCGAAGGGCTGACGCTCACGCGTCGTAGACGTCCGCCTTGCCGGGTGTCGGGTCCTGGACGAAGCCGCTGACGACGGTGGCGCGGTTGCCGAACTTCGAGGTGTCGACGCCGTTGTCCTCGAGAACCTTCAGCGCGGCCGTGTGCGCCACACGCAGCACGGGTGCGGCGGCGCGCATCGCGTCGTCGGCCATGAACCGGTGGCGCCACGGCTTCTCGGCCCAGGCGTGCCGCAGGCCGAAGGGCTCGGGGAGCACCAGTTTGCCGCCGAGGAAGTCGAGCAGCGGCGGGTACCAGGTGAAGGGGGCCCGCACGGCGAGGCGGACGACCTCCTTGGCGTCCACCAGGGGCAGGACCCGGTCCACGGTCTCCCAGAACCGGACGGTCTTGCTGACGGTGACCGTCTTGGGCTCCGGCTTCGTCGTGAACAGCGAGTGCACGGGGCCGAGCGCGTGGCCGGTGACCTCGACGCGCAGCGTCTCGTGGAGCACGGTGACGGTGATCATCATGGTGATGACCAGCTGGCCGTCCCAGAGGGTGAACTGCACGCCCAGGTAGTGGCGGTTGCCGCTGCCGAACTGCTGGTGGTTGCAGATGCGCTGTATCTCGTGGCCCTTGATCTGGAAGGTCTCGACCTCCTGTCCCTCCGGCCGGGCGACGGCGGCGGCGTTCTCGCCGACGGGGGAGACGATCCAGTGCTTGACCGAGGGCGGCGGGAAGCCGCCCGAGTTCAGCGGGCCGCGCTCCAGCAGCTTGAGCTTGTCGTGGATGGCCCGTATGACGTCCCAGCTGCGGAACTGGTTGATCTCCTTGGCGGGGTCCTGGGAGACGAGCTCCTCCGCCATCTGCCAGCTGCCCCACCGGGTCCCCATGCCGAGTATGCCCTTGGGGCCGGCGTAGAAGACGACGTTGGACTGCTGCTCGGCGGTGAGCTTCTCCAGCCCCTGGCGGAGCTGCTCACGGGCGGCGTCGCCGGGATTGCCCGGTACGGCTTCGGGCACCTTGGCGCCGATGCCGCCGCCGGAGAGAAGGGCGTCCCAGCGGGCGCGCATGTCCTTGGCGGACGCCTCGCAGATGCGTTTGGCGAGGAACCAGCCGAGGACCGGTGCGACGAGCATCGCGCGGATGTAGTACGCCCAGAAGCCGCCGAAGGGGAGCCGGACGAGGAAGATCACGGCGAGGATGCCGATCGCCGCCAGCAGCAGGCTGCCGAGGGCGCCCGCGCGTTTGTTCTGGGAGCCGGCGAGGGTACGGCGGAGCTGGAAGACGCCCAGCCACAGGAGGAGGCCGGGCAGGAAGAGCAGCCCGCACACGGCCATCACGGCGGTGAGTCTGCTGTCGCGTTCCCGGCGCAGCCGGTTGGCGGCCAGGCAGTGTTCGACGACGGACTGGGGTTCGGTGCCGAAGGACTGGATGAGGGCCTTGCGGGCGCCGCCGAGCATCCGGAGCTGGACGGCCCGGGAGAAGGCCTCTCCGAGGTTGGGTTCGAAGAGCGAGATCTTTCCCGGTTTCACCTCGGACTTGTGCCACTCGCTGTTGGCCTTGAGGATCTCCTTCAGCTCCGTGTCCCGGTAGGCGGCCGATGCGAGGGCGTGCGTCGCCGCGGTCTGTCCGGCCGCCCCCATGAGCGGGACCTGTGCCCCGGGCGTGAAATCGAATACGTCGTTGGCCACTACCGCCCCCATCGCCGCGTGCTTCCGCACTGCGGCCTGTTCCCAACTACCGTGCCCCGCACACCTTCTGAGCTGGGCAGCCCAGTCGGTGCGGTCAGCCTATCGAGGGTGCGGCCCTCGGTTAAGGGGGCGTTCGGCCGTCCGCCCGCCCCTCGGCGGGCGAGGCCTGCCGGGGACGGGCGGCGGAGCGAACAGGTGGGGCGTCAGGCGCCGTTCGTCTGTTGGCGCACCTTGTCGGCGACCTGCTGGGGCATCGGTTCGTGCCGGGCGTAACGGCGGCTGAACCGGCCGGTGCCGTGGGAGATGGAGCGCAGGTCCACGGCGTATCGGCCGATCTCGAGTTCCGGCACCTCCGCGCGTACGAGGGTGCGGGAGCCGGGGGTCTGTTCCGTGCCGATGACTCTGCCGCGGCGGCCGGACAGGTCGCTCATGACCGGTCCGACGAATTCGTCGGAGACGAGGACCTGCAGCTCGGCGACCGGTTCGAGCAGGTTGATGCGGGTGTCGGCGGCGGCCTCGCGCAGGGCGAGGGCTCCGGCCGTCTGGAAGGCGGCGTCGGAGGAGTCGACGGAGTGCGCCTTGCCGTCGCGCAGCGTGATCCGCACGTCGACCAGGGGGTAGCCGGCGGCGACGCCGCGGGCGGCCTGGGTGCGTACGCCCTTCTCCACGGAGGGGATGAACTGCCGCGGCACCGCGCCGCCGACGACCTTGTCGACGAACTCGATCCCGGAGCCCGGGGGCAGCGGATCGACGTCGATCTCGCAGATCGCGTACTGGCCGTGTCCGCCGGACTGCTTGACGTGGCGGCCCCGGCCCGCGGAACTGTCGCTGAACGTCTCCCGGAGCGACACCTTGTACGGGACGGTGTCGACCTGCACGCCGTAGCGGTTGCGGAGCCGTTCCAGGGCGACGTCCGCGTGCGCCTCGCCGAGGCACCACAGGACGACCTGGTGGGTGTCCTGGTTCTGCTCGAGCCGCATCGTCGGATCCTCCGCGACGAGGCGCGAGAGCCCGTGGGAGAGTTTGTCCTCGTCCGCCTTGCTGTGGGCCTGGATGGCCAGGGGGAGCAGGGGGTCGGGCATGGCCCACGGCTCCATGAGGAGCGGCCGGTCCTTGGCGGAGAGGGTGTCCCCGGTCTCCGCGCGGGACAGTTTCGCGACGCAGGCCATGTCCCCGGCGATGGCGTGGGGGAGGGGGCGCTGCTGCTTTCCGAAGGGGGCGGACAGGGCGCCGACGCGTTCGTCGACGTCGTGGTCCTCGTGACCCCGGTCGGCGAGCCCGTGCCCCGACACATGGACCGTGTCGTCGGGCCGCAGCGTGCCGGAGAAGACGCGGACGAGCGATATCCGGCCCACGTAGGGGTCGGACGCGGTCTTGACGACCTCGGCGACGAGCGGGCCGTTCGGATCGCAGGTGATCCGCGGGCCCGGTGCGCCGTCGGGGGTGGTGACCGTCGGCGGTTCGGGTTCGAGGGGTGTGGGGAAGCCGCCGGTGATCAGGTCCAGCAGTTCGACGGTGCCGAGGCCCTGCTTGGCACCGTTGACGGCGGGTGCGGCGGCGAGGACCGGATGGAAGGTGCCGCGTGCGACGGCCTTCTCCAGGTCGTCGATGAGCGTCTTGAGGTCGATCTCCTCGCCGCCGAGGTAGCGGTCCATGAGGGTCTCGTCCTCGCTCTCGGCGATGATCCCTTCGATCAGGCGGCCGCGGGCCTCCTCGATCATCGGCGTCTGCTCGGCGTCCGGCGGGTTCTCCTTCCGCTCGCCGGACGAGTAGTCGAAGATCTTCTGGGTGAGCAGGCCGACCAGGCCGGTGACGGGCGCGTGCCCGTCCGCGTGCTGGGTTCCGTACTGCGGCAGGTACAGCGGCAGTACGGCGTCGGGGTCGTCGCCGCCGAAGATGCCGGCGCAGACGGCGGTGAGCTCGTCGAAGCCGGTGCGCGCGGTCTCCA
Source organism: Streptomyces kurssanovii (assembly GCF_040677245.1). Lineage (NCBI taxonomy): Bacteria > Bacillati > Actinomycetota > Actinomycetes > Kitasatosporales > Streptomycetaceae > Streptomyces > Streptomyces kurssanovii. Next base: position 7,541 of record NZ_JBFAQK010000057.1, on the reverse strand, counting down.
GGTGTGTCACGACGATCGCGCGTGGCATGCCGACCGCGGCGCACTCCTCCCAGACCATGCGGGTGGCGCCGGCCACGGCGTCCGCCTCCTGCGCGGCCGAGACGACGAAGAGGGCCGCGTCCGCGGCTCGCAGACCGGCCCGCAGCTCACCGACGAAGTCGGCGTATCCGGGGGTGTCCAGCAGGTTGATCTTGCACCCGCCCCATTCGAGGGGGACGAGCGAGAGCTGTACGGAGCGTTGCTGGCGGTGTTCGATCTCGTCGTGGTCGGAGACGGTCGTGCCGTCCTCGACCCGGCCGGCCCGGTTGACCGCTCCCGCGGTCTGCGCCAGCGCCTCCACGAGGGTCGTCTTGCCTGATCCGCTGTGGCCGACCAGCACCACATTCCGTACGGATGCGGGGCGGTCGGCCGTTACTGCTCTGCCGGCGGCCCCGGGGTGGTGTGCGTGCGCCTTGTCGCCCATGATCTTGCCTCCCGATCGATTCACGCTCGATTGCACGGCGAGGGAAGGAAGCCGCGGGCGGCGGGGGAGCCATGAAGGCGTCCCGAAGGGCGTCCGGGGCAGCTCCGGCGTTGCCCGCGGTGGTCTTTCGAGCTTTCCACTCCCGTCACTGTGCGTCCATACGTCGGACGCCGCCTCCCGGGACGGGTGCGCGGCGCTGCGCCCGGACGGTCGTGGCTACGATGGGCCAGCCGGTGGCCGTAGGGGCCACGCGGCCCACCGAACCCTCGGGAAGGCCATGCTGAACAAGTACGCGCGTGCATTCTTCACGCGTGTCCTCACACCGTTCGCCGCGTTTCTGCTCCGCCGTGGGGTCAGCCCCGACGCGGTGACTCTCATCGGCACGGCCGGAGTGATGGCGGGAGCACTGGTCTTCTTCCCCCGCGGAGAATTCTTCTGGGGCACGATCGTCATCACGCTGTTCGTCTTCTCCGACCTGGTCGACGGCAACATGGCACGCCAGGCGGGGATTTCGAGCCGGTGGGGCGCCTTCCTCGACTCGACGCTGGACCGGGTCGCCGACGGGGCGATCTTCGGCGGCTTCGCGCTCTGGTACGCCGGCCTCGGCGACGACAACGTGCTGTGCGCGGTTGCCATCTTCTGCCTCGCCAGCGGTCAGGTGGTCTCGTACACCAAGGCACGCGGAGAATCGATCGGCCTCCCGGTGGCCGTCAACGGGCTCGTGGAGCGCGCGGAGCGACTGGTGATCTCACTGGTCGCGGCGGGCCTCGCGGGCCTGCACGGCTTCGGCGTCCCCGGCATCGACATCCTGCTGCCGATCGCGTTGTGGATCGTCGCCGTGGGCAGCCTCGTGACGCTCGGGCAGCGGGTCGTCACCGTGCGGCGCGAGTCGGCCGAGGCCGACGCGGCAGCGGCGCAGGGAAGCGGGGCGGAGGCGTGACGATGCGGGACAAGCTGACGGACGCCCTCTACGGGCTCGGCTGGAGCGCCGTCAAGAAGATGCCGGAACCGATGGCCGCCCGCCTCGGCCGCACCATCGCGGACACCGCGTGGAAGCGGCGCGGCAAGGGCGTGCTGCGGCTCGAGTCCAACCTCGCGAGGGTCGTGCCCGACGCCACCCCCGAGCGGCTCATGGAGCTGTCCAAGGCCGGCATGCGCTCGTACATGCGCTACTGGATGGAGTCGTTCCGTCTGCCGACCTGGAGCAGGGAACGCGTCGAACGCGATGTCGCGATCCAGGACGTGCACCACCTGACCGACGGCCTCGCCTCCGGCCGGGGCGTGATCCTCGCACTGCCGCACCTGGCCAACTGGGACCTCGCCGGAGTGTGGGTGACCAGGGCCCTCGGCGTGCCGTTCACCACGGTCGCCGAACGTCTGCGGCCCGAGTCCCTGTACGACAGGTTCGTCGCCTACCGCGAGAGCCTCGGCATGGAGGTCCTCCCGCACTCGGGCGGCGCTGCCTTCGGCACCCTCGCGCGCCGGCTGCGCGCCGGCGGCCTGGTGTGCCTGGTCGCCGATCGCGACCTGTCGGCGTCCGGGGTCGAGGTCAAGTACTTCGGCGAGACGGCCCGCATGCCGGCCGGACCCGCGCTGCTCGCGCAGCAGACCGGCGCGCTGCTGCTGCCCGTGACCCTCTGGTACGGCGAGGAGCCCGTCATGCACGGGCGGGTCCACGCTCCCGTCGACGTACCCGAGACAGGTACGCGCGCCGAGAAGACGTCCTCCATGACACAGGCGCTGGCCGATGCCTACGCCACCGGCATCGCCGAACACCCGGAGGACTGGCACATGTTGCAACGGCTGTGGCTCGTGGACCTCGAGGAGCGCCGGGCGTGAAGATCGGCATCGTCTGCCCGTACTCGTGGGACGTACCCGGCGGTGTGCAGTTCCACATCCGCGACCTCGCCGAGCATCTGATCCGGCTCGGCCACGACGTGTCCGTGCTCGCCCCCGCCGACGACGAGACGCCGCTGCCGCCGTACGTCGTCTCGGCCGGACGGGCCGTGCCCGTCCCGTACAACGGCTCCGTGGCGCGGCTGAACTTCGGGTTCCTCTCCGCGGCCCGGGTACGACGCTGGCTGCACGACGGCACCTTCGACGTGATCCACATCCACGAGCCCGCGTCGCCCTCGCTGGGGCTGCTCTCGTGCTGGGCGGCCCAAGGCCCCATCGTGGCCACGTTCCACACCTCGAACCCGCGCTCCCGCGCCATGATCGCCGCGTATCCGATCCTCCAGCCGGCGCTGGAGAAGATCAGCGCGCGCATCGCCGTCAGCGAGTACGCGCGGCGGACGCTCGTCGAGCACCTCGGCGGCGACGCCGTCGTCATCCCGAACGGCGTCGACGTCGGCTTCTTCGAGAAGGCCGAGCCGAAGAAGGAATGGCAGGGGAACACGATCGGCTTCATCGGCCGCATCGACGAACCCCGCAAGGGGCTGCCGGTCCTGATGAAGGCCCTCCCCGCGATCCTCGAACAGTGCCCCGACACACGGCTGTTGGTCGCCGGACGCGGCGACGAGGACGAGGCCGTCGCGACGCTGCCGGCCGCCATGCGGTCCCAGGTCGAGTTCCTCGGCATGGTCAGCGACGAGGACAAGGCGCGGCTGCTGCGCAGCGTCGACGTGTACGTGGCGCCCAACACCGGCGGCGAGAGCTTCGGGATCATCCTCGTCGAGGCGATGTCGGCGGGCGCGCCGGTGCTCGCCGCCGACCTCGACGCGTTCGCGCAGGTACTGGACCAGGGCGCCGCCGGCCAACTCTTCGCCAACGAGGACGCGGACGCGCTGGCCGCCGCGGCGGTCGCGCTGCTGCGTGACCCCGAGCGCCGGGCGGAGCTCCGTGCGCGGGGCAGCGCGCACGTGCGGCGGTTCGACTGGTCGACGGTCGGAGCGGACATCCTCGCGGTGTACGAGACCGTGACGGACGGCGCGGCATCGGTGGCGACGGACGAACGCACGGGGCTCCGGGCACGCTTCGGCCTGGCGGCCCGCGACTGATCGCCCCACACCCGGGCACCACGGGTCCGGGCGTGGCCCGGTGCGGCCGTGCCGTGCGGGTGCGTTGCGCCCGGTGCACGCGTGGCCCGGTGTGGGTGCGTTGCGCCATTGGGGGAGTGGCCCGGTCCTGTTGCGTTGCGCCCCTGCGGGCGTGGCCTGTGGGGTGTGTAGCTCCGTGCGGGGCGTGGCTGCGCCGGTGGTGGCTGCCGCCCTTGCGGGCGTGGCCCGGTGCGGCCGTGCCGTGCGGGTGCGTTGCGCCCGGTGCACGCGAGGCCCGGGTGTGGGTGCGTTGCCCTTGCGGGGCGCCGGCGTTGTGGTGGGTGCCGGGGCGGGGCCTCCGGAGGGGGTGTCCGGAATGGCTGTCCTCACCGCGCTGCGCGCGAGTTGCGACGCTTCACTTCCGGACACCCCCTCCTACGACCCCGCCCCCTCACGTCCGGTGCAGCCCGTCCCGGCCGGTGGTCGTCGGGTTGCGTGCGGGGGCAGTCCCGGGCCCCGGGACGGTGGCGTCCGAGCGCTGGTGCCAGGCGCCGGTCGGGCGTCTCGCGGCGGGAAGCTGCCGTCGGGGATGTGGGGGCACCGGCCCCCACCGAGCCTCCCTCCTCCCCGGGAGGGGGATGTGGGGCGCCAGCCCCCCGTGGGGCCCGGGGCTTGCCCCGGTTTTGGGAAGGGGCGGGGTGGGGGAGACGCCCCGCGCAGCGGCACCGGGCCGGGGTCAAGGCCGGGCCGCGCAAGGGGTTCGGGGTGCGGGCGCCAGCACCCACCAAACCTCTCCCTCTCTCCGCGAGGGGACAGGGAGCGTCAGCCCCCGTGGCCGGCCCGGTACCGGGAAGGGGTGGGGTCGGGGAGCGGCTCCGCGCAGCGGTGTGGGGAGGGTCGCGCAGGGTGCGAGGGCGGAAGCCCTCACAGTCCCTCCGCCAGCAGGGAGGGCGGCGCCGGGACGTCGGCGCCCACGGGGCCCGGGGCTTGCCCCCGTTCGGAAAGGGGCGGGGCAGGGCGTCGCGCGGCCGCCCGCCGAGGGCCCGGTAGCCTTGCCGCCCGTGAGCACCCTGATCTGGATCGTCGTGGCCCTCGTCGCCGTCGGCATGTACCTCAGCTGGACCGCCGGGCGGCTCGACCGGCTGCACGCGCGGATCGACGCGGCCCGTGCCGCGCTCGATGCCCAACTCCTGCGGCGGGCCTCCGTCGCCCAGGAGCTCGCGACCTCCGGCGTACTCGATCCCGCCGCGTCGATCGTGCTCTACGAGGCCGCCCACGAGGCCCGTCAGGCCGAGGAGGAGCACCGCGAGGTCGCCGAGAGCGAGTTGAGCGCCGCGCTGCGTGCCGTGTTCGGCGCGCGGGAGCAGGTCGAGGCGGTGCGTCAGGTGCCGGGCGGCGAGGAAGCCGCCGGGGAGCTCGCGCAGGCGGTGCGCCGCGTGCCGATGGCGCGTCGTTTCCACAACGACTCCGTGCGCGCGGCGCGTGCGCTGCGGCGGCACCGGACGGTCCGCTGGTTCCGGCTGGCGGGCCACGCCCCGTTCCCGCTGGCCTTCGAAATGGACGACGAACCGCCCGCAGCGCTGGCGGACCGGCCCACCTGACCGGCGAAAACGATCCACCGGCTTTCCATTGGCCCTTGCAGTGGACTGGTCGGCGGATGTTCCATCGGTGACGCATCGCAACGTCGTCATCGAGTGAGGTCCCCGTGTCCACCAGCCCCCTCCCGCAGACTGCTGACTCTTCGGCGATCGGCACCTCTCGCGTCAAGCGCGGCATGGCCGAGCAGCTCAAGGGCGGCGTGATCATGGACGTGGTCAACGCCGAGCAGGCGAAGATCGCCGAGGATGCCGGCGCCGTCGCCGTCATGGCCCTGGAGCGCGTGCCCGCCGACATCCGCAAGGACGGTGGCGTGGCCCGGATGTCCGACCCGAACATGATCGAGGAGATCATCGACGCGGTCTCCATCCCGGTCATGGCCAAGTCCCGTATCGGCCACTTCGTCGAGGCCCAGGTCCTCCAGTCGCTCGGTGTCGACTACATCGACGAGTCCGAGGTGCTGACCCCGGCCGACGAGGTCAACCACAGCGACAAGTGGGCGTTCACCACGCCGTTCGTGTGCGGCGCCACCAACCTCGGTGAGGCCCTGCGCCGCATCGCCGAGGGCGCGGCCATGATCCGCTCCAAGGGCGAGGCCGGCACCGGCAACGTCGTGGAGGCCGTCCGCCACCTGCGCCAGATCAAGAACGAGATCGCCAAGCTGCGCGGCTTCGACAACAACGAGCTGTACGCCGCCGCCAAGGAGCTCCGCGCCCCGTACGAGCTGGTCAAGGAGGTCTCCGAGCTCGGCAAGCTGCCGGTCGTGCTGTTCTCGGCCGGCGGTGTGGCCACCCCCGCGGACGCGGCGCTGATGCGCCAGCTCGGCGCCGAGGGCGTCTTCGTCGGCTCGGGCATCTTCAAGTCGGGCGACCCGGCCAAGCGCGCCGCGGCCATCGTGAAGGCCACCACCTTCTACGACGACCCGAAGATCATCGCGGACGCCTCCCGCAACCTGGGCGAGGCCATGGTCGGCATCAACTGCGACACCCTGCCCGAGACCGAGCGCTACGCCAACCGGGGCTGGTGATGACCACTCCCGTGATCGGTGTCCTGGCGCTCCAGGGCGACGTACGGGAGCACCTGATCGCCCTGGCCGCGGCCGATGCCGTGGCCAGGCCGGTCCGGCGCCCCGAGGAACTGGCGGAGATCGACGCCCTGGTGATCCCGGGCGGCGAGTCCACCACCATCTCCAAGCTGGCCGTGCTGTTCGGTGTCATGGATCCGCTGCGCGAGCGGCTGCGGGCGGGGATGCCCGTGTACGGCACCTGCGCCGGTCTGATCATGCTCGCCGACAAGATCCTCGATCCGAGGTCGGGCCAGGAGACGTTCGGCGGCATCGACATGATCGTCCGCCGTAACGCCTTCGGGCGGCAGAACGAGTCCTTCGAGGCGGCCGTCGCACTCAAGGGTGTGGACGGCGACCCGGTCGAGGGTGTCTTCATCCGCGCCCCCTGGGTCGAGTCGGTCGGCGCGGAGGTCGAGGTGCTCGCGGAGCACGACGGACACATCGTCGCCGTACGCCAGGGCAACGCGCTGGCGACGTCCTTCCACCCCGAACTGACGGGCGACCACCGGGTGCACGCGCTTTTCGTGGACATGGTGCGCGATAACGCCTGACGGGATCCCGGTAGGATCTCTGGGGTTCGTTCAGTAAAGGGTTACGCGAAGGAGACAGGCAGATGTCCGGCCACTCTAAATGGGCTACGACGAAGCACAAGAAGGCCGTGATCGATGCCAAGCGCGGCAAGCTCTTCGCGAAGCTGATCAAGAACATCGAGGTGGCGGCCCGTACCGGCGGCGCCGACATCGACGGCAACCCGACGCTCTTCGACGCCATCCAGAAGGCCAAGAAGAGCTCCGTGCCCAACAAGAACATCGACTCCGCGGTCAAGCGCGGCGGCGGTCTCGAGGCCGGCGGCGTCGACTACGAGACGATCATGTACGAGGGTTACGGCCCGAACGGTGTCGCGGTGCTCATCGAGTGCCTCACCGACAACCGCAACCGCGCCGCCTCCGACGTCCGTGTCGCCATGACCCGCAACGGCGGTTCCATGGCCGACCCCGGCTCGGTGTCGTACCTGTTCAACCGCAAGGGCGTCGTGATCGTCCCCAAGGGCGAACTGTCCGAGGACGACGTCCTCGGAGCGGTGCTCGACGCCGGCGCGGAAGAGGTCAACGACCTCGGTGAGTCCTTCGAGGTGCTCAGCGAGGCCACCGACCTGGTCGCGGTCCGCACCGCCCTCCAGGAGAACGGCATCGACTACGACTCCGCCGAGGCCAACTTCGTCCCGACCATGCAGGTCGAGCTGGACGAAGAGGGCGCGCGGAAGATCTTCAAGCTCATCGACGCGCTCGAGGACAGCGACGACGTGCAGAACGTCTTCGCCAACTTCGACGTCTCCGACGAGGTCATGGAGAAGGTCGACGCCTGACGCACAGTCATACGGCGCATACGGACGGGCCGACGGGACACGCTCCCGTCGGCCCGTCCGTGCTCTGTCGGT
>NZ_JBFAQK010000056.1:0-47998 GCF_040677245.1 Streptomyces kurssanovii | reverse complement strand
GCGGGCCCCGTGGGGGCGGCGGGGCGGGGGGAATCACCCCGCCGGGGCCGGCACCCGTCCGGCCTGGGCAGGCCGGACGGGCCCGGGAGCGGACGGCGCGGCGCCGTCCGTCCCAGGGGCAGGCGGCGTCGCACCGTCCGTGTCGGCGACGGGGAAGACGTGTGCGAGCCACGCGTACGTGCGGAGTTCCTCGAGCAGGCTCAGGCCGAGGCGGTTGTGGAGCATGTGCGCGTGCGAGAAGAGGACCATGCCGGGGTGCGTGGCGGACTTCTCGCGAAGGTCGCCCGTCAGCGCGGCGAGCCCCTCGTGCCAGCGGGCGAACGGGCCGTGGTCCAAGGGGTCGACGGGCGCGGCCCCGGCGGCCCGGGTGACGGTGGTGACGGAGTCGAGCAGGGCGTCCGGGTAGCCCGCGTCACCGGCCCAGGCGCGCCAGGCGCCGAGGCCGTGGGCGTAGAAGTACGTGCGCTCCGTCCCGTCGCCGAGGGCCGCCGCGGCCGCCATCGTGCCGCGCAGGGCGAGCAGAGCACGGTGCCGCTCGGTCACGGCCTTGGGCACGAGACCGAGGACCAGTTCGCTGGAGAGGCGGAAGAGGTCCTCGGTGGCGGGCATCAGCGCGGGGCCGCCGTAGCGGTCGAACTCCGGCTCGTAGACCGCGCGGTGGACGCCCGGGGCGAGCATCTCGCGGACGTTCCGGTCCTCCCCCTGCTCCCCCGCGGACGCCAGCTGTCCGGCACTCTGCCGGTAGGCCTCGGGCGCCAGGGGTTCCTCACCGTCGGCGAGCCGGCCGGCGTCCGCGAGCCGCTCACGCAGCGCGTCCTCCACCTGTGCGTACGTCTTCCGGTCGAGGTCGGCGATGCGCAGCCGCAGATGGGGACCGGCCTGCCAGTAGCGGATGAAGAACCACGGCCGGTCCGCCGCCAGTTCGCGCACGGTCGGGCCGACGACCCGGGTCAGTACCCGGTCGTGGGCGGACCTGGCGGTGGTGGCGAGGTGCAGGTGCCACGAATTCCATGTCATGGAGCGCTCCTTCACAGTCTCAGGTCGAGCAGCGCGCCGCCGGTGTCCTGCGGGACTCCCACCACCGCGGACAGGACGATCGTCTCGTCCTCGTCCAGACCGAGGACGCGCTGTACGGGTATCTCCTTGAACGCCCTGACGGGGCGTGCGAACAGGCCGGACGCCGCGGCGGACAGACACAGCCCGTGCACGGCCCAGCCGCAGGCGTGCTGCGCCGCGCCCCAGCCGGCGGGGCCGAGCCGGGCGAACAGTTCCCTGGGCCGTACGGACAGGAACACGGTCATGGGCGCGTTCCTGATGCCGCAGCCGTTGACGGGCGAGACGCCGTATCCGTAGTGCTCCTCCAGCAGGGCGGGGGCCTCGGCGTCCCGGCGGAACAGGCCGGCCGTCCCGGCCTCCGCACGGTGCACGCCGTCCTCGTGGCCGTCGACCCCCTGGGTGACGACCGTGATCCTGACCGCGTCGAAGGCGGCGGCGAGTTCGGGGCCCGGCGGGGGGACGGCGAGCCAGCGCAGGGCGGTGTCCAGTGCCTCGGCCGGTACCCGCCGGCGCCGTCCCGTCATCCCGTGCAGGGCGCGCGGCATCCGTCCCGAGTGCCGCTGCCAGAGCAGTTCGGCCCAGTCGGGGGTCCGCTGCGACGCCGGCAGACCGGCCGGGACGGCGGTGGTCAGCGGTACGGCGTCGCCCGCGTACGTCTGGGACCGGTTGACCCGGACGAGGTCGGCGAGTGCCGGGTCGCGCCGGGCGACGTCCGAAGGGACGGGGTCGGGCGCGGTCCCGGCGGCCGGGGCGGGCGGCGGGTCGCCCACGTCGAGCACGAAGGGCAGCGACCACTCCCAGGCGGGGTCCAGGCCGATGCCGTCGAGCACGGCGTGCGCGTCCTGGTCCGGCAGCCTGAGCCGGGCAGGCTGCCCGAACAGCTCGAGGCCGATGCTCAACGCCCTGAGCACGATGCCCAGTTCGATGGCGACGAGCGAGCCCCGGAACCACTTGTACGCGGAGGGGACGGCCGTGTAGCGCCCGGTGAGAGCGATCCGCCGGCCTGGGCCCGGACCCGGCGCGCCGGTCAGCGCGTGCAGGTCCGGTTCGAGCAGTCGCCAGGGCTCCTCACCGCCGCCGTCCACGAACGCGTGGACGGGGAAGAGGCAGCGCGGCGACGCGTACGACCTGTGGTCGTTGTACGGGTTCTCCGGCTCTCGGCGCTGCGGCCCGAACGCGGCGACGAGCGCGCGGCCGAGCGGGTCGGTCACCTGCGGGCCGTCGGCCGACCGGCCGAGCGGGTACGTCGCCGGCGAACCGCCGGAGAGCGACGTGTCGTTGGCCGACCGCGAGCCGCCGGCGACCGAGGCGCCGCCCGCCCGCCCCGGGCCTTCACGGCCGGTCGCACGGGTCCCCGCCCCGGGGCGGCCGGGGGCCGAAAGACCGCCCGCCACCCCGGAACCACCGGGGGCCGGTGGACCGGCTGCCGACCGGGGGCCGCCGGAGACCGGATCGGGGTCGGTCGGCCCGGGGACCCGCGGGAACGGCATCCGTGCCAGCAGGTCCACCGTGCCCAGCGGCAATGTCGTGCGCGCGGCCCGGCCGCGCGGCGGTGGGGGTGGGACGTGGGCGTCCGGCGGTGGCTCGGGTGTCCACGTCCAGTCCGGCGCCGCCGGTTCGTCGTCGCCGGCGCCGTAGGCGTACCAGAGCGGCTCACGGGCGATGCTGTTGTCGCCCTCGGGCCCCGGCAGGTCGACCGGGCAGCCGCGGCCGGTCGCCGGCCCGCTCCGGGGTGCGGTCGGCGCGGTCACGGGAACGGGTGCGGGTCGTAGGGGAGCGCCCGGTGCTCCTGGCCGGTGCCGCGCAGCGCGGCCTCCAGCCTCGGCAGCCCCGCGAGGCGCTGCTGCGCGTGCCCGAAGCACATGGGCAGGATGCCCGGCACGACCGCGCGGGCGACCGAGATCCCGGCATCGGCGTGCTCGCGGCTCGTCTGGTCGACGAGGACGACCTGGTCGAGGCCGGCGTCCGCGAACAGGCTCCGTACGAAGTCGAGCGCGCCGCGGACGTCGCCGCCGGACTCCCGTGCCAGGCGCTCCGGCCAGCCGGGGAACGCCTCTTCGAGCGTGACCGCGGGTCCGCCGAGGGCGACCGTGGCCCGCTCGCGTGTCTCGGGCAGTGAGGAGAAGCGCACATGGTCCTCCAGCTCCTGCACCAGCCAGGGGTCCTCGACCATCGGCTCCACCTGCTCGCGCGTCCAGTCGACGGGGTTGGTGACGAGCTGCGCCACCTCCCGCAGGGCGCCGCGGATCGCGGACTGCGGGTCGGCGCCGGAGCCGGCGGAGGAGAAGGTCGCCGGGAACGGGATCTCGCGGTTCACCGCGAGGACCCACACCACCGGCAGGGCGATGTCCCGGGTCGCGACCAGGAGATGCACGTCGAAGCCCCTGGCCCGGACCAGCTCGATCATGGCCCGGCTGGTCGGGTCGGTGATCGACGATTCGGGGATGTACGGCAGCGGCCGCGCCCGGTACCAGCAGGTGAGGAAGGCGTCGCGCTCGGCCAGCTCGAACAGCGAGTGGAGCGCGGCCTCCTCGAGGCCGGCGCCCACGGCGCAGCCGCTGGAGGACTCGTAGAAGTAGTGCTTGCGCTCGTGCGGGCCGACCGCGCGGGCGGCGCGGCGGTCTCTGCGGAAGGCGTACTCGTACTGGTAGAAGGCGTGGTCGGCGGGGACGAGCAGGGCCCGCCCGTCGGCGAGGTCGTGGCCCCACACCCAGTCCATCTCGGTGTTCTCGTCCGACGGCGTCACCCGTGAGGTGGGGTGGTCGAGCTGCTCCTGCGTGTATCTGCCGAGCGTGCCCGGGTCCACGGCGTATTCGGCGACGTCCTTGTACGCACGGCCCGTGAGGACCGGAATGTCGTACGGGAAACCGCCGAGGCGCTCGTACGCCTCCAGTACGGCGACCGGCTCGGTCTCCGCGAACGTCTGCGCGCGGCCGTGGCCCATGGCGGGGGCGTCGGCCACGACGGCCATGCTCATCGCGAACGGGGCATGGGACTCGCGCAGGATCGCCCGGACCGGTCCGAAGCGGGCGTCGACGAGGCGGTCGCGCAGCAGACCGCGTTCGACGAGGCGGCTGTCGGCGGACCGGGTCGGGTCCCCCGCGGAGGCGGGCCGGCCGGTGAGGGCCAAGGGCGACGGCGGGGCCGTGCCGTCGAGTCGCGCCTCGTCCGGCCCGCACAGCGGGCAGTGGAAGCTGCGCGCGACGCGGTGCCGTCTCAGCCCCTTCGCGGAGACGGCGTAGGCCTCTCCGGGCCCGAGCGGCCGCTGCGCCAGATACTCCAGGGTCGCCCGGAGCAGTTCGGGGAGCAGCGGCGCGCTCGGGGACGGGGCCGCGGTGGCCCGGGTGAGGTCGCCGACGAGGGGGTGTTCGCGGATCGTGCGCTCGCGTACCTCGGCGCAGCCCGCGCAGCCGGCGGCGGTGCCGGGCCGCCACAGGGGGCCGATCATCACCTCGTCGTCGTGGAGCCGGACCGAGAGGTGGCTGCGGCCGGAGGCGGCGGCAGCGGCGAGCTGCCGGCGCTCCCAGTCGAGGTCCCAGCCCCGGTTCACGGCCACCGTGCCGTCGCTGGCCTCGGCGAGCAGCGCGATGACGGTGCGCCAGGTGCCGTCGGTGTACGGGGAGCTGGGGCGTGAGGTGAGCCCGGGTCCGGTCGCGACGCCCGGTGTCCGGGTGTCGGGGGCCGTGTCAGTTGCCATCGTGGGTCTCCCGGGGGCTTGCCTCGGCCGCTACGGGCCCGTACCAGAGGGGGATCTCGCCGAGTACCGTGTCGCCGCGGGCCGGGCGGCCGGTGTACGCGCGGCCGGTCTCCGCCCCCTGTTCGGTGAGCTGCTTGCGCAGCGTGCCGAGGACCGTGCTGTCGGCGAACAGCAGGGCGTCGGTGGAGACTTCGTCGACGGGGCTGATGCCGCCGGAGCCGGCGTCCCCGGTCCCAGCGCCCTCGGCATTCGTGAGGGTGCGCGCCAGTGCGGTGCACAGGGCGTTGCGTACGGCCTCCTCCGCGGTGGCTCCCCACGCTCGCCCGAGCACCCCGGCGCCGTCGGACACCCGGGCCAGGCTCCAGTCGAGGCCCGGGACGTGCAGCAGGTCGACGGCCGGTCCGGTGGCGAGGAGCGGGCGCAGATGCTCGCGGACGCGGTGGGCCTCGGCGTCGACGGCGTCGTCCGTCGCCTCCCCCAGCGGCCGGGCTTCCGGTGTCAGCAGGCGCAGAGCGCCGTCCAGGAGCCAGTGTTCCTCCGTGAGCCCGGCGGCCGGCGTGCCGTCGCCCTTCGGGCTCCTGGCCCGCAGCGCGGCCAGGGCGCCCGCCACCGTGGCCGTCTCCTGGTGTGCCGCCCAGGCGACGACGGTGCCCGGTCGACCGCCGCGCTGCTCGGCAGCGCGCAGTGCGAGCGGCATCTGGGGCAGGTCCTCGCCGGTGGCCGAAGCGATCAGCCCCGTCCACCGGCGGGCCACCGCGCCCGCCGCTTCGAGCGCCGTCTCCGGTTCCGGCCTCGGCTGCGCCACGGCGTCCTGGAGGGAGCTCGGTCGGCCGGTCGCGGCCGCCACGTGAGCTCCCCCGACGGTCACCCGGTCGGAGACCAGGTCCGCCCCGTGCACGACATGGGCCTCGCCCATGGCAGCCGTACCCGTGAGGGTGTCGAAGATCAGTTGTCCGGCGAGGGCGCCGGCGAGGGCGTCCGCGACCGGCCGTGGTGCGGGGGTGACGCCCTCGGCGTCCGCCCAGGCGAGCGCCCGGTCCCGGAACGCCGCCCAGGTACGGGCACGGCCGGGTCCGGTGAGGGCGGGGCCGACGAGGGTGACCCGGCCGCCGAGCAGCAGCGGCACGTAGTGGACGTGCTGCGGCAGTTCGGGCGCCTCGGCCCCGGTGGCGTCGAGGACGGCGTCCATGCCGTCGTACGTGCCGCCGCCGGCATCCAGCGATCCGGTGACCGTCACGTCCTCCACGCCGGCCCTGCGCAGGCCGCGGGCGGCAGGGCCGGTCGCCTCCGGTGGGCCCGCGACGGTCACCCGCGCGGTACGCAGCCGCTGGAAGGCCGCGTACGGGTCGTCGTGCAGGGACTCCAGGCGGGCCAGCGGTTCGGGGTACCGCTCGCGCACCGCCGCGGGCGGTTCGGGCGCGGTGAGGGCGGCGGTGTCGAGGAGCATGCCGTTCTCGCGGAGCTTGGCGACCAGGTGGCGTACGGCGGGGCGGGCCCGTTCGGTGCCGATGCCGGCGACGAGGTCGTCCTCGGTGGCGCCCTGCTCCAGCAGGGGCACGCATCCTTGTGCGACCGCGTGCAGGACGTCGGAGCCACGGAGCACGAAACTGCCGCGGACGCCGCTGAAGTAGACGCCGCCGGGAACCGGCGCGAAGTGGAGGTCCGGTCGTGCCTTGAGCCTCATGACTGCTTCCCCTCTTCCGCGCGGTGGTAGGTGAACCGCCCGCCCGCCTCACGGCCGACCTCGACGACCCACTCGGTGGCGTGCGTGCCGTCGACGACGGACGGCAGTGCCTCCTCCAGATAGCTGCCGCCGGTGTCCGCGCCGCGGCGCTCCAGCATCCGCGGCAGTACGCGGGTGCTGAGGGCGCTCGTCAGGTCGACGTACTGCGGCTTCTGCTGGAGCCGCTTGGACTGCACGTCGGGTGCGCCGACGGACAGCGGACCCTCGTCCTCGGGGGCGGTCTTGATCACGACCTCCTCCGCCACACCGTGGCGGGCGCGCCAGGCGTTGATGGCGAGGAGCCGGTCGTGCTCCTCGGGGCCGGCCGCGACCGCGGCGGCGAGCTCCTCGCCGCCGTACCAGCGGCGCCGGCCGATCAGCACGTCGCCGACGGCCATGCGGGGCGCGGTCCTTGTCGTGCGCCCGTCCCAAGGGGTGGCGGCGTGCCAGCTGTTCGGCAGGCTGTTGAACAGCCGGCCGCTGATGACGAGACCGGAGGCCACCGACAGCGGCGGCGGGAACAGCCCGGGGTGGCCGGTGCCGAGCGGCAGGACCCGCAGCGGGGCGCCGTCGGCGTCCTCGACGTGCAGCGTGTCGGTCGCCGGGTCGTGCACCAGACGCAGGGTGAACCAGTCCTCCGGCGTGAGGCCGCCGGGCAGGATCGGTGTGTGCGCGTTGACGTTCAGCCGGTGCAGGCCGAGGTCCTCGGTGACGCGGGCTCCGTCGAAGCCGTAGGCGCGCCGCAGGTGTTCCTCCAAGAGGGGCAGCGCCCGGCCGCCCTGGCGGCGGTCGGCCTCCAGGAAGCGGGCGTAGAGCATCCCGTGGCCGGGCAGGCCGTCGTTGAGGATGAGTTGCCGCCCGGCCTGCTGGAGGAGCACGCCGTAGATCAGCGGGTCCTGGCGGAAGCGGTCCGGCAGCGCGTCGGTGAGGCCGGCGACGTCGCCGGGCGTGAGGACGAGGGTGTCCTCCCCCGCCTCCGCGGCCTTGGACAGGCGGGCGTGGACGGCCTCCGTCAGCTCGCGGCGCAGCAGGTACATCCGCTCCAGCGAGCCGTCCGCGGGGCCGATGCCGGCGAGCGCGGACGGGTCGCCGGTCCCCTTCGGCCCGTACACGGCGTCCATGGCGGCGGCGCGGCGTGAGACCTCGCCGACGACGAAGGCGGCGTTGGCCGCCAGCGGTACGTCGGCTCCGGCGCCGAACCGCTCGACGAACGCGGCGGTCATCAGGACCCGTACGTCGTGCAGCCAGTCGAAGACGGTGAGGAGTTCGACGGCGGGGCCGAGGTCGGCGAGGGGCTGCCGCCACTTGTCCGTGGCCACCTTCAGCGGTGGCATGACGTAGTCCTCCTCGACCGTGATCTGCGCGGGCCGGCGGGCGAGGTGGCTGAGCCTGCCGAGATCTCCGCGCAGGGCGGCGAGGACGGCGCCGCGTTCGGCGGCGGGCGCGGCCGCCAGTTCCGGCAGGCCGGCCTTGATGCTGTCGGTGAGCCCGGTGGCCCGCGCGTCACGGGGGCTGAGGAGGTCGTCGTAGTCGGCGGCCCCGTCCTCCGCCTCGTGGAACGAGCACAGCAGGCCCTGTCCGAGGGCGTGCCGCACCCGGCGCTCCGCGTCGTCCTCGGCGCAGCCCGCGCGTTCCGCGACGTGCCGGACGACGGACGGGTACGGGCGGGGTCCCATGGAGACCGCGTCGAGCAGGTCGCCGGCGGGGCCGTCGAGGGGCACCGCGAGCCGGCGCATACCGGCGTCGGTGAGCTTCAGGAAGAAGAGCTTGCCGGCCTCCGTGTCGGGCGCGGAGGTGGGCGGCAGGCCCACCCAGAGGTCCGCGAGCGCCGCGTCGTCGGGGGCGGGCAGGCCGCCGAGCACGTAGCCCAGCATGACCCGGTCGAGGCCCGGGAACGCGGTCGCGCCGGTGAACGGCACGGCGTCCGGGTCCACGCCGTCCGGGTCGGGTTCCGCGATGCCGACGGCGGTGAACCGGGAGAGCGGGCTGGTGCGGACCATGGCCCGGGTGACGTACTGGATCAGTCCGCGCTCCGACTTGCGGGTACGGGCGGAGACCTTGCCGGGGCCGAGCACGGCGGCGCGGTAGCGCTCCGCCTCCTGGTGCACCTCGGGCGCGACCAGCGCCAGCGAGCGCAGCAGGTCGTCGTCGCCCAACAGGGCGGCGAGGCGCTCGCGTTCACGGTCGGCCGCGGCCGCGTACCCGCGGGTGATCTCGTCGCGCAGCCGCTCCCTGCGCTCACGCGCCTCGAGCCACCGGTCGACGGCGGGGGTGGGGACGGGCGGCTTCTTGGGGGCGCGGTCGTTGTGGACGCTGCGCCGCAGGGCGATCAGCTCGCGGCGCTCCGCGTCGTCGGCCGCCTCGCCGATGCGGTGGTAGAGCTCGTCGGAGCACGCGTCGGCGGCTGTGCGCAACGCGCTTTCCGCGTCGGCGAGTTCGGTGAGCAGTCCGCGCTGCCCGGGATCGCCCAGCCGGGTCCGGCGCAGCGGATTGACCCGCAGGAACCACAGCGGCTCAGGCTCGGGCGCCGCGGAAGCGGACGCGGGGACAGGAGCGGGCACTGGAACGGGGACAGGGACAGGGACAGGGCCGGGGGCGGTGGCAGGCCCGGCCAGGGGGCCGGCGGTGGCCCGCGGGGCGTGGGCGGCCGGTTCGGTCGTGGGCGCGGTCATCATGGGGCTCCCGTGAGGTCGGCTGTGGTGGCGGCACCCGCACCGGGCCGCCGGGCGTCCAGTCGCTCCTGCCAGGACGTGCCGAGGACCTCGTCGACCGTCTCCGCCATGGCGAAGCACATGTAGTAGCGCTGCATGGGCGAGACGGTCAGCAGCGGCAGCTGCTCGTAGAAGAGGTTCGTCAGCAGACGGAACGCGGCGAACCACGGAGAGGGGTCGGCGACCGCTCCCGACGCGTCGACGGCCCGGTGGAAGTCGCTGTCCGGCTGCTTCCCCTGCGGTACGACGCGGGTCGCGCCGGGCGGGCCCATCTCCGTGCGGTCGACGCCCTCGGTGACGCCGTCGAGCAGTCCGAGCGTGAGGGTGCCCGCGGCCACGGCGCTCTCCAACGCGCCGGAGCTGTACGCGAACGCGGTGCGCCACTCCGCCGCAGCGGGTGAGACCTCACCGCTCAGGCGCTGCTCGACGACGGCCCGCAGCCGCGGCGCGTCCTCGGCGAGGCGCTGCGCGAACAGGGGCCTGACGTCCTTGGTCGGTGCGGCCCAGGCGAGGAAGGCCTCGACGTGGGAGCGCGGCGAGAACACCCCGTAGGCGGGGCCGAGGTAGTGGGTGTCGGCCAGCGCGGCGAACGCCTCGGCGAGGCGGACGGTGGCGGTGCCGGGTTCGTCCGCGATGCCGTCGATCATCCGCAGCAGCGGCTTGTTCAGCGCGCCGAGGACGACGGTACGGAAGCGGTCGAGCCGGGGTTCGCGCGAGGCGGTGTCGCCCGGGGCGACGGCTTCGACGGCGCCGTGCTCGCGCAGCGGAAGGTACGGCGGCTGGACCGCCTCGAGCCGGCCGAACTCACGCGCCTGCTCGAGATACGCCTCCTCGGTGAGGGCCCGCGGCGGATCGAGCGGTCCGGCGTCCAGCCGGCGGGCGACGTCGGTCCAGTCGGGACCGCCGCCGGGCAGGCCCGGCGCCGACAGGGCGAGGATGTCGACGTGGGGTCCGTGAAGCCAGCCGCGGCGCAGCTGGACACCGGCCGCTCCCTGCTCGCCCAGCGCTCGGGCGACCGGCACGACGTGCCGGGACAGCCACGCCGGTGTGACCGGCATCCGTGTGTGGAGCCGCACCCCCGTCAGGCCGGCGGAATCCGGCCTCACGGCAATGCGCTCCGGCGCATCAACCCCCATTTTTCGCACCTTCCGGGAAATCGAGAAATGACTCGAGAACGTCGAATCCAAATGTCGGCCCTGAATGCCTTGCGACAATCATGTGGGACGGAAAAGCGGCGAGGAAGGCAATGCGGGGCGGCCGCTTACATACGTCACCGCTTTCATGACACCCGCGCCGCCGGCGTGACAGTCGACCCGTGGCCGAAACCCGTCAGGCGGGCGCGGAGATCGCTGTACCCTCCGGCCATGACTACGGACACGGAGTGCCTGACACTCACGCAGAATCTGCGCCGCCGCGGGGCCATAGTTCTCGCGGTCTTTGCCCTGGTGTGGGCTTTTGCGGCCGGTTCCGGCATCGCCGCGATGCCTGTTTCCGTCACTGTCGGGGCGGTGGGCGCCGTACTGACCGCCGTGGCCGTGTTCCTGGCGTTCCGCGGGGCGGCGGGGCCGGCCCGCCGCATGGTGCGGCTGCCGGAGAAGTGGAACCGCGGGGTGGGCCTGGTGAACGCCCTCGAGGTGGTGGCCATTTTCGCGGTGATCGCCGCGTCGAACGCGACGGGCCACGCCGAGCTGATCCCGCCGGGGATCTGCCTCGTGGTGGGCCTGCACTTCTTTCCGCTCGCGCGCCTCTTCGACCAGTGGCAGTACAGGTGGACGGCGGTCCTGCTGACGGCCGTCGCGGTCGTCGGCGTCGTGGTCGCCGTGGCCGGCTCGACCGACGAGACGGTGCGCGTCGTGGTCGGGGCGGGCGCCGCGGTGGTGCTGTGGCTGTCGTCGTTCCATGTGGCGGTGCGCGGCTGAGATCCGGCCTCGGCGCCGCCGTCGACGCACAAAAGGATGTACCCATCCAGCTCCCGGCTGGATGGGCGCATCCTTTGGAACGTCCGATCAGGTACCTCGGATCAGCAGGCGGAGCAGGTCGAGGACGAGGACGACGAGGTGCCGATCGAGCCGCTGGACGCGCCCATCTCGGGGAGGGCCACACCCTGCGCGACCTCAAGGGTCTCCAGCTCGTCGACGTCGAAGCTCTCGAAGGCCTTCGCCGCGTCGTCGCCGTTGTTCTTGATGTCGTCGATGCTCATTGTCTGGATCCTTTCGGGATTCGGTTGAGGGGTACTCAGCAGGCGGAGCAGGTGGAGGACGAGGAGGACGAGGTGCCGATCGAGCCGCTGGACGCGCCCATCTCGGGGAGGGCCACACCCTGCGCGACCTCGAGGGTCTCGAGCTCGTCGACGTCGAAGCTCTCGAAGGCCTTGTCCGCGTCGTCGTTCTTGATGTCGTTGATGCTCATTTTGAATTCCTTTCCGAATTCTTCTGTGCAACCCGTCCGGCTGCACAACCAATAATGCTCAGCCGGCCGTCCCGAAGCCAGAGTTTCCGTGCCCGCGCTGACATTTATCACCGCACGAATAACTGCGGTCATGGCGGAACGGCAGCCACCGGAATACAAAAGTGCCGCTTCTCCCGGCCCGGAAGGGGCGGGAAAAGCGGCACTTTCGCAGGTCACGGCCGGCTCAGGTGTCCGTCTGCAGCGACCATTGGGGGTCGTTGAGCATCTGCCAGCCTTCCTCCGGTTCGCCGGCCACGGTGTCGTCCGGGCTGCGGCTGCCGAGCAGGAAGTCGCCCACGGACGACTCGCGCAGGTAGTCGAGGCCGAGCACCCGGGCGGACATGTCGGCGTCCCCGTTGCCCAGCCCGCACGGGGCGAGGCCCATCGCCGTCGCCACCAGGTACATGGTCTGGTAGAGCACACCGGTGTGCCGGAGGGTCGTCGCGTAGGCGATGGCCCGGTACTTCCACGACATGCGCTGGAAGCGCGCCGTCATGGTGATCAGTACGTCCGGCCGGGCCTCCATGCCGGTGGCCCTGGACGCGACATGGAACAGCGACTCGCGGTCGGCGGCCCCGTCGTTGACGAGGACGAGGCGGTGGGCGACGGGGTCGTAGTAGTAGATGCCCGCGTCGAGGCCCTCACAGCGGCGCACGGTGACGTACAGCTCCAGTTCGTAGCCCTGGCCGCCGCTCGGGTAGGGACGCGAGACCACTTCGTCGCGGCCGCTGCCCGCCTCCGGCGTGTAGTGGGCGCGGACCCGTGCCACGCGGTAGAGGAACTCGCCGAGCTGCCGGACGGTCAGCGGGCGTTCGCCGTAGGACCGGATGGAGCGGCGGGTCTCGATGGCGGCCGTCAGTGACGGGTCGCGGTCCGCGATGTCCTCGCGTGCCGGCCGGTGCAGCTCCACGGTGGGGCCGCCCGGCGCAGGCTTCACCGCGGGCTGGGGGTCGATCTCGTCCCGGTAGGGGTAGACGGCGCCGAACACGTCGTCGTAGCGGCCGGACCGGACGCGGGAATGGAACAGCAGGTCGTGGAAGTCCCACTGCCGCAGGGTCGGTTCCGTGTCGGAGGCGAACGCGCCGTCCGCGTCCGCCTGTTCGGCGAAGCCGGCGCCCACCAGGTGGCGGAGCACGTCCGTCGTCTCGTCCACCGAGAGGCCGCCCGCCTTCGCCAGGCTCCCGGCCGTGACCGGCTCCCCGAGCGCGGCCGCGATCTCCCGGGCGGCCGGGTCGGCCAGGACGGCCCGGAACTTCGCCAGGGGCGACTCGAGTACCAGGGCGCCGTCCCGTGAGCGCAGGAACGCGAACCGGGAGAGCCGTACCGGCAGCCCGGCGTCCACCTCCCCCGCCCGGTACTCGGCGTCCCGGGCGGTCGGTTCGAGTCTGATCAGTTCGCGGCGCCCGCCGGGGCCGCCGTGGGTGAGGACGCTGCGGGCGACGAGGTGGCCGACGCGGTCGAGGAACCGCTCCACCTGGACGCGTTCCGCGGGCAGCAGTCCATCGAGCAGTTCGTGAACGGGTGTCGGCCCCTGGCTCAGACGCCGCAGCGCACGGCGGATGCCGCCGCGCACCGGCCGCAGGGTGAAGGCGGTGACGGGGCTCGTCAGGGTCGCGGACTCGCCGTCGAAGGCGACGTGGACGTCGTGGCGGAACACGGGTGCGGCCCGGGGCGGCGACGGCGCCTCCCCGGTCTCCTGAGGTGAATTCGTCTGCATGGTGGTCTCCGCTTCGCGTGATGAGGACAGACGTCGGTCATCACTCTCGGGCCCGGACCGCCCGAAATCGCCGGCCGCGCGCAATTCCCGTGACACAGGGCGCCGACCGTCATGACACCCGTCATCACCTCCGCCGTGAAATCCGCCCGGAACCGCGCCGATTGCGCGCCGCACGGCGCGAATTCCGGCGTTGTGTTCCGGTGACCGAGGTCATGGAACGGGTGACACATGCCAGCGGACGAACCCGTTCGCTCGGAGTTCGGCACTTCCACGCGCATGCTCGGAACACGAATTCACCTCACATCACGGCCACTTCAGTAAGGAATCACCTCGTGCTCACTCGTCGTCATGCAATACGGCTCGGGCTCACCGCGGGCGCCTTCGGCGCCGTCGGCGCGGCGGGCGGGCTCTTCCAGACACTGGCCGCGGGGGGACCGGCGAACGCCGCCCCGGCGGGCACCGGGGCGTCGGCGGGGCCGGCGGTCACGCCGTTCACGGTGCCGCTGCCCGTGCCGAAGGTGCTGCGCCCGTACCGCAGGACGAGATCCGCCGACCACTACGCGGTGGCCATGAGCCGGACCTCTCTCGAGATCCTTCCCGGACAGCGCACCGAGGTCCTCACCTACAACGGGTCCTTCCCCGGGCCCACCATCCGGGCGCGCTCCGGGCGCACCGCGGTCGTCCGCCAGATGAACCTGCTCGACATGCCCACCTCGGTGCACCTCCACGGCGCGAACAACCCCGTGGAGAGCGACGGCGGCATGATGGACACGATCGCGCCGGGCCGTTCCAAGACGTACGTCTACGCCAACAGGCAGCCGGGCGCGACGCTGTGGACCCATGACCACGCCCACCACATGGAGTCGGAGCACGTCTACCGCGGCCTGTCCGGCCTGTACCTGCTCGGCGACGAGGAGGAGGACGCGCTCGGCCTTCCCTCGGGGCGCTACGAGGTGCCGCTGGTCCTGCGGGACGCGCACTTCGACGCGTCGGGCGCGATGGTGTACACGATGGACGACGCGGAGAACCGGACCACGATCCTCGTCAACGGCCGGCCGTGGCCGTACATGAAGGTCGAGGGACGCAAGTACCGCTTCCGGATGCTCAACTCGTCCAACCTGCGCATCTTCATCCTGGCGCTGTCGGACGGCAGCCAGGTGACGCAGATCGGCGCCGACGGCGGACTGCTCCCGGCGCCCGCGCCCACTCCCGTCCTGGTCCTTTCCCCCGGTGAGCGGGCCGACTTCGTCATCGACTTCTCCCGGTACGCGCCGGGCACGCAGCTGGAGCTCGCCAACATGCTGGGGCCCGGGCCGGCCGATCTCGTCGGCCGGATCATGCGCTTCGACGTGGGCGAGAGGACCCCCGACGACAGCCGGGTCCCGGACGTGCTGACGACCCTGCCGGCACTGCCGAAGCCCACGGTGGAGAGGACCTTCGAGCTCCAGATGGACGAGCCGGGCAGCGGCGGCCACCAGGCGTACATCAACGGCAGGACCTTCGACGCGAACCGCATCGACACCGAGATCAAGTGGGGCACCACGGAGGTCTGGACCGTCACCAACGCCAGTGTCACCGTGCCGCACAACTTCCATACGCACCTGGTCCAGTTCCGCATTCTCGAAAGGGACGGACAGCCGGTCTATCCGGCGGAGGCGGGACTGAAGGACACGGTGCTCCTTTTCCCCGGACAGACCGTCAAATTGCAGATGACCTTCGACACCCACCGGGGCGTCTATCCGTACCACTGCCACATGATCGACCACAGCGCCATGGGAATGATGGCGCAGATGAAGATCGTGTGACTTCTCCCGCAGACCGATCCGCTTGATTCTTCAGGCATTTCCGACGGGAAAGAAAGGAGGAACATGACCACCACCCGATCCGTGCCCTACGTCCGTGCCATTCTCGACGCACTCCGCGAGGACCCCGCCCGGGCGGTCGTCCACCGGCGCGACGGGACCGTCGCGGCGGCCGAACTGACCGACTCGATCCTCGGCACGACGACCCTGCTGTACGACCACGGAGTCGGAGCGGGCGACACCGTCGCCGTCCTGACCGGACCGAACCATCCGCTGATGCTCAGCGCCCGGTACGCCGTCCACCTCCTGGGCGCGACCTCCGTCTACGTACGGTCGATGAACCCGAGGACGGACACCGAGACGTTCTCGATCAGCACACAGACCGAGCTGCTGCGCGACCTCGGCGTGCCGCTCCTGCTGGTGGACGAGGAGAGCGCCGAGCGGGGGCGCTGGCTGTCCAACCGCCTGCCGGGGCTGACCGTACTGCCGATCCCGCGGGGCGCCCCCGCACACGCCGTGCCGCTCGACCGGCTACGGGAGGGCCGGCCGGACGCCCTGGCGGTCGTCGACTTCACCAGCGGCAGCTCCGGCCGCCCCAAGATGGTGGCGCAGCGCTTCGGCACCCGTGACGAGCTCGTCAGCCGCCTCGCACATGGCCTCGATCCCCGGGGACCCGCGACGCTGCTGTCGGTCACGCCCATCAGCCACACGACGGCGCCGATGGCCGACGCCGTCCTGCTCAGCGGCGGGACGGTGGTGCTGCACGACGGGTTCGACGCCGGCGACGTGCTGCGCGCCTTCGCCGAACAGCGGGTCACGGACGTCTATCTGGCCGTCCCGCACCTGTACCGGCTGCTCGACCATCCGGACGTCGCGACGACCGACCTGTCGTCGCTGCGCCGCATCACCTACAGCGGCACACCGGCGGCGCCGGGCCGTGTGGCGCGGGCGGTGCAGCTCTTCGGCGACGTACTGATCCAGGTGTACGGCACCACGGAGGCCGGCGGCATCAGCAGCCTCAACCCGCTGGACCACCGCGAACCGGAGCTGCTCGGGTCCGTCGGCCGCCCGTTCCCCTGGGTGCGCGTGGAGATACGCGCCCCGGGCGGGGGCCCGGTGGTCGAGCGCGGTGTCACGGGCGAGATCTGGGTGAACTCGCCCACGGTCACGGCCGGTTACCTCGACGACGAGGAGCTCACCGGCACGGCGCTCAAGGACGGCTGGCTGCTGACCGGCGACCTCGGGCACTGGGACCGGTACGGCTACCTCCGACTCGACGGCCGTGTCGGGGACGTCATCAAGCACGGCGGTCTCAAGCTCGATCCGGCCGCCATCGAACGAGCGCTGCTCAAGCATCCGCAGGTACGCCAGGCCACGGTCTTCGGCGTACGCGACCGGGACTACGTGGAGCAGGTGCACGCCGCCGTCGAACTGCACTCCGGCGCCTCACGGACCTCGAGCGACCTGCGGGGGTACGTCGCCGCGACGCTCACGCCGGAGCACGCGCCGGTCCGGGTCTCCGTGTGGCCCCGGCTCCCGCTCACGCCCTCGGGAAAACCCGACCGCACGTACCTGCGCTCGGTCACGGCACCGCCGGACGAGACCCGTCCGCCCGCCGCCCCGGGGCCGGCGCCCCGCCCGGCGCACGACATCCGGACGCCCGTGCACGCCCACCGGCGCGGCGCGGTGCCCGGCACGAGCCCCCCGCGCGAAGCCACCGCGCGGGCCGATCCCGTCCGCGCAGGCGGCGCGGGGTCCTTGCCCGATCACGCAATCCCGCGAAGCAGAAAGGGCGTCACATGACCTCATACGGCCACTTCGCCCGGTCGCTGCGGCTGCGGCGGCTCTACCGCCACAGCACGGCCGGCCTGATGATCACCCCTCTCGACCATTCGATCAGTGACGGTCCCGTGGTGCCCAAGGGCACGACGCTCGACCACCTCGCCGGCCGGCTCGCGGCCGGCGGTTCGGACGCCGTCGTCGTGCACAAGGGCAGTGTGCGGCACATCTCTCCGGAGCGGTTCGCCGCCATGTCGCTGATCATCCATCTGAACGCGAGCACCAGCCGGGCGCTCGACCCGAACGCCAAGTACGTGGTGGCCGGGGTCGAGGAGGCGCTCCGCCTCGGCGCGGACGCGGTGAGCGTCCACGTCAACCTCGGCTCCGACGACGAGCGGGAGCAGATCGGCGATCTGGGCAGGATCGCCGACGCCTGCGACCGCTGGAACCTGCCGCTGCTCGCCATGGTGTACCCGCGCGGGCCGCGGATCACCGATCCCCGGGACCCGGAGATGGTCGCGCATGCCGTGACGATCGCCGCCGATCTGGGGGCCGACCTGGTCAAGACCGTGTTCCTGGGATCGACCGCGGAGATGCTCGACCTCACCGCGGCCTGTCCCGTCCCGGTCCTCGTCGCCGGGGGCCCCGCCCTCGACAAGGAGGAGGACGTGCTCGCGTACGTTCGCGACGCGCTGGCCGGCGGCGCGGGCGGAGTCGCCATGGGCCGCAACATCTTCCAGGCCGCCGACCCGCGGCGGCTGGCGGCGAAGGTGGCCCGGCTGGTCCACCACTTCCCGGAACAGCACTTCGGTGCGGGCCCGTTCGCCGGCGGCGACGCACGGCTCGACGGTGAGCGCCTCACCCCGCACCACCTGGACGACACGCACCTCGACAACCCGCACCTCGACAATCCACGCCTCGACAATCCACGCCTCGACGACACACGTCTCGACGACCTGACAGGAGGTCCGCATCATGACGGACGCCAAACTGTGCTGGCTTGACATCCGCGACGCCGGCTCCGCCACCGCCGCCATCCTGGAGGAGGCGGTCCATCAGCGCATCGACGGCATCGTCGCCGCCGACCCCGCCGTCTTCACCGGTCTGCCGCCGACCGTCCGCAAGATCCTGCTCTACCCGGACGGGAACGTGCCGGACGACATCGGCGGCGCCGACCTGGTGATCGTGCCCGGTGGCAAGGACCTGCGCGCCCCGCTCGCCGAGGCGCACCCGGACGTGGAGTTCGGCCGCTACGTCGAGATCGTCGACGCCGACACCCTCGAGGACGCCTGCCTGGCCGCCCGCCTGGAGGCATGGAGCGTCCTCGACTTCCGCGACCCCACGAAGATCCCGCTGGAGATCGTGATCGCGGCCGCCACCGGCTCGCCGGGGTCGATCGTCACGACAGCCGCCAACCGGGAGGAGGCCGAGATCGTCTACGGCGTCCTCGAACTGGGCTCGGACGGTGTGCTGATGCCGGGCCGCACCGTCGGCGACGCGACCGCGCTGCGTACGGCCGCGACGTCCCGCACCGGTGAGATCCCGCTGGTCGAGCTGACCGTGACCGCGGCGACCCACATCGGCATGGGCGAGCGTGCCTGTGTCGACACGACCACCCACTTCCGCAAGGACGAGGGCATTCTGGTGGGCTCGCACTCCAAGGGCATGGTGCTGTGCGTCAGCGAGACCCATCCGCTGCCGTACATGCCCACCCGGCCCTTCCGGGTCAACGCGGGCGCCCTGCACTCCTACACCGTGGCGCAGAACGGCCGCACCCACTATCTGAGCGAACTGCACGCCGGCAGCTCGGTCCTGGCCGTGGACGTCAAGGGCCGCACCCGGCCGGTCAGCGTCGGCCGGGTCAAGATAGAGACCCGTCCGCTGATCTCCATCGACGCGGTCGCCCCCAACGGGCAGAGTGTCAACCTGATCCTCCAGGACGACTGGCACGTACGCGTCCTGGGCCCCGGAGCCTCCGTCCTCAACAGCACCGAACTGAAGCCGGGGGACACGATCCTGGGCCACCTGCCGACGGCCGACCGTCATGTGGGCTACCCGATCAACGAGTTCTGCCTGGAGAAGTAGCAGCGTCCGCACCACATCGACGCACCGTCCGAAGACGCCCCGCCCCGGCACCCCTTGTGCCGGGGCCGGCGCGCGTCCGGCCCCGCGCCGTCCCGCCCCGTCCCGCACCGCCCCGTGCCGTGCCGCCTTCACAGCCAGCCGTGTTCGCTCGCGATGCGCGCGGCATCGAAACGGTTGCGGCCGCCGAGCTTCTTGATGGCCGCGGAGGTCAGGTTGCGTACGGTTCCTGCGGCGAGATACAGCTCGCCCGCGATCTCCTTCACGCTGGCGCCCCCGGCGGTCAGCCGCAGGACGTCCATCTCCCGGACGCTGAGCGCGGTCTCCCCGGCGACGGACGGGCGCAGCAGCGCGGGGTCCACCGTCAGACACCCGCCCGCGACCCCCATGAGCGTGGTCACCAGCTGCGGCAGCCGCGCGTTCTTCGGCACGACCCCCAGGGCTCCGGCCGCCACGGCCCGGTCCACCACCGCGGGTGTGGCCGCGCCGACCATCAGAGCGACCCCGCACCACGGGTGCGCGGAGCGCACATCGGTGGCTGCCCGCAGTGCCTTGCCGCCCATGGTGCTCTCCCCGAGGAGCAGCACGGTCGGCCGGTGCCGTTCGACGGCGGGCATGACGGCCTCGTAACTGGTGGCGAGTCCGACGACGTCCAGCCCGTCGGTGCCGTTGAGCGTTTCCGCGAACGCTTCCAGGACGAGCTGGTGATCGCCGGCGACGACGACGCGAATGGACATGTCCTACCCCCGTGACGATGTGATGGATGTTCAGGCGGACCGTCTGCGGTCCGGGGTGCGGGTCAGAACCGCTACGAGCCGTTCGACCGCCGAACGGGCCGGCTCGTCGTCGCACCGGGTGGCCGACGTGGCGGCTCGAGGGCCCGGGTCGACCTCGATGTGCGGTGCGCCCTCGGGCAGCGCCCGGGCCACGGCCGCCGACACGGCGTGGAAGGTCTCCACGAGCCGGTCGGTCGCGCCGCACCTCGGGACGACGACGATCGAGGCACTGACGGGCCCGAGGTCCGCGGAGATCTGGCCGGGCAGCCCGGCAACCGCGTCGGTGTCCTCGGCGTCCACCTGGTAGGGCAGTGCCACGTGTCCGATGCCGGCGAGCTCCTTGCAGAGAAAGGCGGCGTTGGTGGCCGCGTCGTCACCGCGCCCCGGATGCCCGGCCCCGACCACGGCGACCGCCGCACCCGCGGCGCAGAGCCGTGCGGTGATGGCCCTCCCGATGCCCGTGGTGGCGTCGACGACCAGAACGACGCAGCCGTCGAGCGGCGCGGACGCGTAGGACGCTGCGATGGACACGGCCGGCTCCTTCGGGAGTTCGCGACAGACTTGGGACGGTCCTGATTCCTGCCGCCCTGTCAAGAAGATCGATCAGCGGGTAACGTGCGGAAAGCGTGCAGAGGGTGAAAGGAACTCACTGTCGGCGGATGTGTGCGGGTCGGCCGAAGGGCGTTCCGAGGGGCCCTGAACACGTGGATGAATAAACGTTCAACCGTGGTCAAGGGGGAAACACCACGTGGATGAAGTTTCGTCATTGGATCAAGAGACCCTCGCGGTCTACCGCGCGATCCTGTTCCACAAGGAATACGACCCGAAACGGCTCGCGGACCTGGTGGACAGCACATCCGAGGAAGTCGAGGCGGCACTCGACCGGCTGTCCCAACTCTCCCTCCTCGCGCCCTCCCAAGTCGCTCCCGGCCAACTGCGGGCGGTGAACCCGTCGCTCGGCCTGAAGGTCCTGCTCCAGCGGGAAGAACGTGAACTGGCCTGGCGCCAGCAGCGGATCGAACAGAACCGTGCCGCCCTAGCCGCGCTCGCCGCCGAATACACCGCCTCCGGCTGGGCCGGAAACCTCGACGGCACGGAGCATCTCGACAACGTCGACGACATCCGGATCCGCCTCGAGGCCCTCGCCGAGTCCTGCACGCGGGAGTCTCTCGCGTTCCACCCCGACAACACCCTCACCGAGGGATCGGTCGAGGCGGGCCGGCCCCTCAACGAGCGGGCGCTCGCACGCGGTGTGCGCTTCCGCTCCATCTATCTGGACAGCGTCGCCAACGACCGCGTCACCAAGGCGCACGCCCAGTGGATGGCGGAGCGGCAGAGCGAGATACGGACCTCGCCGACCCTGCCGATGCGGCTGCTCATCGTCGACACGTCGGCCGCGATCGTCGCCGGCCTCCCCGGCCAGGCCCAGCCTTCGGCACTGCTGTTCAGCAGTCCCCCGGTGGTCCTCGCCATGCGGGCGCTGTTCGAGGCGTACTGGGAGCACGCGAGCCCCATGGACGCCCCGGTCTCCCGGGCCGGCGGACTGACCCCGCAGGAGCGCAAGTTGCTCCAGCTGCTCGCCACCGGACTCACCGACGAGGCCGTGGCGAGGGCACTGGGCATCGGGGTGCGCACCGAGCGGCGCATCGTGGCCGAACTCATGGAACGGCTCGGGGCGTCCAGCCGCTTCGAGGCCGGCGTGCAGGCCACCCGGCGGGAGTGGATCTGACGCCGGTCCCTGCGGGCCGCCGGCACGGTGCCCGCGACGGTCCTCGCGGAACCGGGGGTCCTCATCGTCGTCATCGCTGTCGTCATCGTCGGCTCCGGTGCGGTTACGGCCAGACGAAGTCGTCGGGCGCGCCCGGCCGCCCCGGGAGACCGGGAAGCGAGGGCAGGGAGGGCCACACGATGTCGTCCGGCAGGTCCGGCGGCGTCGGCCAGACGAAGTCGTCCGTGGAGGCCGGCGCCGTCCGCGGCGCCTCGGCCGCCTGCGCCGGGGAGGCCAGCAGGATGCCGCCCAGGAACGCGGCGGCGACGGCGGATGCGGCGGCGGTACAACGGGTGGCACGGGACATGGAGGGTCTCCATTCGTGAGTACGGGTGCGGCGTACGTTCCGTTCCGGTGTCCTGTGGCGGCCGGTCCGTTGCTGCCGTCCGGCGCCTGACATGAGGTAATCACCGGGAGGGGCCGGCTGTCCGTATTCAGCCAGGCCAGGAAGCTGCACGGCAGGGAGTTGCCTGGCGCCGCCGGGCGCGCGCGCCGGATCGCGGGGCGCGCCCCGCGCGCCTCTCGTACTCCTGTGACCTGCGCCTTTCGGCCGCACGGCCCTGGTACTCGGTCCGTCGGCGGCGTGTTCGCGCCGCACCCCGTCGACATCGGCGCGGACACATCAACGCGCCATCGTCCGCCGGAGCCGTCGCCTCCACGATGGCACACGGCCCCTCGGGAGCCGCTCGAGAGCCACTCGAGCCGCCTCCGGACAGCCGCGACCGCGGTTCCGGGCGCGGCCGGTCGCTTCCCTCCCAGCCCGGTCGCCCCCGCCGGCGCCCCGGCTCCGGACCGCGGCCGGACGCTGCCCGTCCGAGGCCGGACGCACCCGCCGGTGCCACGGTTCCGGGGCGGGCCCGGTCGCTGCCCGACCGAGGCCGGCCGCACCCCGCCGGTGCCACGGTTCCGGGGCGGGCCCGGTCGCTGCCCGACCGAGGCCGGCCGCACCCGCCGGTGCCACGGTTCCGGGCCGAGGCCGGTCGCACCCCGCCGGTGCCGCGGTTCCGGGCCGAGGCCGGACGCTCCCCGCCGGTGCCGCCCGCGCCGGCCTCCCGGTGGCACGCGGGCGCCCCGTGCCGCGCGGCGCTCTCACCTCACCGGCGGACGCCAGGTAGGCGGCTGGACGACGAGCCGGCCAGTGCGAACGCCGATGCGGCACGCGCGGACGGGTTCGCCGTCCTGTGCCGCACGCGCGGACGGCACGCACGGGGCGGCACGAGCCGACGGGCACGTGCGGGGCGGGCACGTAGGGGGCGGCCCGTGCGGGCGGACCCGTGCGGGCGGGCACGTCGTCCCATGCGGCGCACGCGCGCAGTTCCGGGCACGCCACAGGCCGGTGCCCGGGACGCCGTAGGGCGTCCCGGGCACCGGCCCGTCAGGTGGAGGCGGCCGATCAGCCGCCGCTCGGGTCCCGTCAGTAGGGGCCGTTCACGTTGTCGATCGAGCCGTACCGGTCGGCGGCGTAGTTGCACGCGGCGGTGATGTTGGCGACCGGGTCGTACAGGTCGAAGGACGTGCCCTCGACGTGGTAGGCGTCGAAGGTGGGCTGGATGACCTGGAGCAGACCCTTGGAGGGCGTGCCGTTGATGGCGTTGATGTCCCAGTTGTTGATGGCCAGCGGGTTGCCGGAGGACTCACGCATGATGTTGCGGTGGATGCCTTCGTAGCTTCCCGGGATGCCGTGCCGGCCCATGATGTCCAGCGACTCGCGGATCCAGCCGTCGAGGTTGTTCGCGTAGGCCGGCTTCGCGGGGGCAGCGGCGGCCTTCGCCGCCGGGGCGCTCTTGCGCTCGGAACGGTCCGCGCGGGCGGTGTCGGCGGCGCGCTCGGAGGTCTCCGCCTCTTCCGCGGCCTTCGGGGCGGCCTTCGCCTTGGCCTGCGGCTTCGCCTTCGGCTCGGCCTCGGCCTTGGCCTTGGCCTTGGCGCCGATCGTCAGCTCGAGCCCGGGGTGAATCAGCGCCGGGTCCGCTCCGACGGCCTTCCGGTTGTCCTTGTAGAGCTGCTTCCAGCCGCCGTTCAGGGAATGCTCTTCGGCGATCTTGTAAAGCGAGTCACCGGCGACCACGGAATACGTGACGGTGCCGGCCTTCTGCGCGACGGCCTGCGCGGCCGCGGCGACGGTCGTGGCGGGGGCCACAGCCCGCTCCGCCGCGACGGGGGCCGCCACGGGTGCCGCCTGAGCAGCGGTGCCGCCGATGAGCGGCAGGGCGAGCGCGGCGCCGCCCGTGCCGGCTGCGACGAGTCCGCGGGTCAGTGAACGGGACTTGGGACGACGGTGCTTACCCTTTGCGGGCATGGCGAATTCCTCTCCGTCGCCTGCGAGGTGAGCTGTCGGGTTCGGGCTGGAGATGCCCGGCCGCAGGTGAATGCGGCTTAACCCCGAGCCGTTCCGGATTCCGGTTCGGCGACTTACCTGGTTCCCCCGCTCCTGCCGTACGTGAAGTGAGTGCGGTTGCGGTTTCCGGACGGCGGCAGGATTCGGCGGTCCACCCGGATTGACGGTGACCGTAAGCGAGAGCGTCCCCGCGAAACAAGTGCCGAATTCCACACCACAATCCGAATGGGGCCTCCATGGGCGGATTTTCAATTTGTCAGTTCCGCGTCAAGGAACTCAAAGCCCTTCGCGGGAAAGGGAAGTACCGCTTCCGGGATCTTCGCCCCGGCCGTCGGCCGGGTGACCGACATCACGGGCTCTCCGTGCAACCGTCCGGACCGCCATAGCGTCGCAAGAACGCCAACTCGCAACAACAAGACTCAATTGGACTTAACGAGTAAGACGGTAAAACAAGCCATATTGGACATCAGGCGTCGAACGCGCCCTCCGGCGAGGCCGATCGGTCACGGGTTCCTGGCCGGCACGCCCGCCGGCCAGGAACCGGACCTCATCTCCTCAGCTCCCTGTGGTGCAGGTCTCACCACCCGAGGCGAACGCCGCCGGTGCGGTGTTGCGGCCCGACCAGCTGCCGGTGAATCCGAACGACACCGACGCGCCGGCGGCCACCTTGCCGTTCCAGGAGACGTTCTCGGCCGTCACCTCGGCGCCGCTCTGCCGAGGGGCGGCGTTCCACATCTGACCGACCTTCTGCCCGTCGGGGAAGCTCCAGCGCAGCTGCCAGCCGTCCAGGGCGGCGCTGCCCGTGTTGGTCAGCGTCACATCGGCCTGGAAGCCGCCGGACCACTGGTTGGTGATCTTGTAGGTGACCGAGCATCCCGCGCCCCCGGGCGGGTCCGGGTCGGGGTCGGGCCCGGGATCGGTACCGCCACCGTCCGACGACTCGCCGTACTGGATGCCGCGCCCGTTGGTCGACACGTACACCCGCCCGTAGACCCGCGGGTCGCCGGTGATCGAGGCGCCGGTCCAGCCCCACTGGTGCGCGTCGTCGTTGATCCGCGTCCAGTCGGCGCCGCCGTTCGTGGACCGGAAGATGCCGCGCACCCCGCCGATCTTCGCGCTGACGAAGACCGTCTGGTACGAGGCGCCGGGAGCCGCCTTGCCGAAGCCCACGGCGTCCGCCTGCTCGACCCCCTCGACCCTCCGGAAGGTCGCGCCCGAGTCGGTCGAGTGCCACAGCCCGTAGGTCCCCGAGGCCGTGCCGCCCGCGAGCCATACGTCGCCCTCCAGGCCGGGCACGGCCTTGAAGCGGACGTTGCCCTCCTGCGGCAGACCGCTCGACGCCCTGGCGGTGAACGTGGCGCCGCCGTCCTGCGACACGTAGAAGGTGCCGGCCTTGTACCCGTAGAACTTCTTCGGGTTCCGGCGGTCCGACTCGACCGTCGCGCCGGCGGGGATCCCCGTGGACGGCTTCCACGAGTTGCCGTACCCGGTGGTGTGGTGCACTCCGGTGCCGTCCGGGCTCCAGACGAAGCCGCTGCCGTCCGCGGCGGCGGCGACCGTGCCTCCGCCCGTCACGCCCGAAGGCTGGGAGGCCTGGAACCAGTTGGCCCCGTTGTCCGTGGAGAAGCCGATGTGCGGGGCGGCGTCGGCGTTGCCGACCCGTACGACCGTGGCCGGCGCCGCCTCCGCGAAGTCCAGGCTCGTGGTCGACGAGAGGTTCGGCGAGGTGAACATCAGAGGCGGCACGGCGTCGAGGTCGGTGTGCCGGAAGCCGCCGATGTCACCGAGGGCGCTCAGCAGCGGCGCACCCGACGGCGGGCTCACCAGGTCGTTGACGGCCGTCTCCTCGAGCCCCTTCACCATGGGCGTGATGGTGATCCGGCCGCCGGAGTCCCAGGTCCGCAGATTCTCGGTGCCGTAGACGGTGGCTCCCGTGCCGTACATCATCCGGTCCGAGTCGAACGGGTCGATCTCCAGCGCCTCCGTCATCCAGCCCAGCTTGGGCGTGACCTCGGGAGGGGACGGGTTCGCGCCCCAGGAGAGCCAGGGCACGGACGAGACGTCCTGCGTGTAGCGGAAGGAG
This sequence comes from Streptomyces kurssanovii, assembly GCF_040677245.1. NCBI lineage: Bacteria > Bacillati > Actinomycetota > Actinomycetes > Kitasatosporales > Streptomycetaceae > Streptomyces > Streptomyces kurssanovii. The sequence goes on along the minus strand of NZ_JBFAQK010000056.1, from coordinate 22,021 downwards.
CGGTCGGGGTAACTGGTGTAGTCCCACGCCCTGGTCCAGGTCTCACCGCTGTCCGTGGAACGGAAGATCTGCGTGTCGGGCCACCAGGAGCTGTAGGCCGTGGCCATCAGGGTGCCGGGCCGCTGCCGGTCCACGCTCAGCCCGCTGAAGCCGGAGTAGGTGTCGGCCTCGGCGGTCGGGCTGGTGTCCTTCCACTCGCCGGTCGCCGTGTCGTAGCGCGCGATACGGCCCTTGGCCCCGTCGTACGGGCCGCCGGTGTCGCTGAGGGTCAGATGGAGATGGCCGGTCGCGGAGTCGAGGACGCCCTTGTGGGCCAGATAGCCCGTGGGCTGTCCGGCGATCCGTGACCAGGTGGCACCGCCGTCCGTCGAGCGGTAGACGGTGTTCTCCTTGTCGGCGACCCCGACGTAGATGTCCTGTGTGGCACTGCCCGCCCTGCCGGAGCGCTCGTCGAAGGTCACCCATACGACGCCCTGGTTGTCGTTCGCGTAGCCGCTGGTGTCGGTCGGATCCTGGGCGTAGTTGCCGGGGTTCGGGAAGGCGGTCACCTTCGACCAGGTCACCCCCCGAGTCGGTGGACCGCCAGAGCCCGTGGCCGCTGGGGGCCCCGAGATAGAGCACGGAGTTCTTGTTGGGGTCCACCGCGAGCCGCTCGCCCATGCCGCGACCGGGCATGTTGCCGCCGAGCTTGAAGGGCAGGGTGGTGGCCTGCCAGCTGGCGCCCCGGTCGGAGGAACGCAGGACGGCGCCGTTGGTGGGGTCCCAGCTGTTGGTGTACGTGCCCACCGCGGCGTACACCTTGTCCGGGTCCACCGTGTCGGAGGCGAGGCTCACGACCCCGGTCCAGCCCCATCGGTCCCAGTCGACCCAGTCGAGCAGGGGGGTCCACTCCTTGCCCGCCTCGTTCCAGCGGTAGGCGCCGCCGATGTCGGTGCGGGCGTACGCGAGGTCCTTCTCGGAGCGGTTGAAGACGATGCCCGGCACGAAGCCGCCGCCGTCGATGCGCACGTTCTTCCAGGTGTAGGTGTCCGCGGCCGTCGACACATCGGATGGTTCGGCGGCGGGGGCGGCTTCGCCCGAGCGTGCCGCGGCCGGGCTGCCTGCGGTGAACAGCCCGGCGGTCAGGGCGAACGCCGCCAGTAAGGCGGCGAGTGGTCTGGCGCTTCTGCGCACGGAAACGTCCTCTCCGAGCAGGACCGCCGAGGGCGGCGGTACGAGTGGTATACGGAGGTGGGAGCGCTCCCAATGCGGACGATGGTAGCGGGGTGAGCCCGGCGGGAGAAGAGTGGTGCAGCGGACTCATCCGATGACTGACGTTCCAGGGACCGGCGTCCACAACCGGCGCTTCACAGACCAGCACTCCAGAGAGCGCCGTCCTTCATTCCACGGGCCAGGTGTGCGCCGGCGCGTTCAGATGCATGTAGTCGATGTACTGCCGCGTCATCAGCCGCAGCGCCTCATGGTGGTCGACCCGCGAGGTGGAGTCGATGTGGTGGTACATCTCCGCCTGCCACACCGCGCCGTTACGGCCGGTGACACAGCGCTGCTCGATGATGCCGAGCAGCGGTTCCCGCCACGCCGAGTCCATGCCGGAGAGCTCCAGCCCCCGGTGGGCCATCGGGAGCAGCCGCCTCAGCACCAGCTCCGCCGCGGGGACCTCGCCCATCCCCGGCCAGTACAGGCGGGCGTCGATGCCGTGCCGGGCCGCCGCGTGCAGATTGTCCTCCGCCGCCTGGAACGACATGCGTGACCACACGGGCCGTTCCTCGTCGACGAGCGCGCGGGTCAGCCCGTAGTAGAACGCTCCGTTGGCGAGGATGTCGGCGACGGTGGGACCGGCCGGCAGGACCCGGTTCTCGACGCGCAGATGCGGTTTGCCGTGGGCGACGGCGTAGATCGGACGGTTCCAGCGGTAGATGGTGCCGTTGTGCAGGGTGAGCTCGGGCAGTTCGGGGACGTCGCCGCCCTCGAGCGTCGCGCGCGGGTCCTCCTCGTCGCACAGGGGCAGCAGCGCGGGGAAGTAGCGCACGTTCTCCTCGAAGAGGTCGAAGACGCTGTTGATCCACCGCTCGCCGAACCACACCCGCGGCCGGACCCCCTGCACCTTGATCTCCTCCGGGCGGGTGTCGGTGGCCTGCTCGAACAGCGGGATACGGGTCTCCCGCCACAGCTCCTTGCCGAAGAGGAACGGCGAGTTCGCCGCCAGCGCGACCTGCACCCCGGCGACCACCTGCGCGGCGTTCCAGTAGGCGGCGAACTCTCCGGGCGAGACCTGAAGATGGAACTGCGTACTCGTGCAGGCGGCCTCCGGTGTGATGGTGTCCGCGTAGGTGCGCAGCCTGTCGACGCCGTCGACCGCGATCCGCAGGTCCTCGCCCCGTGCCGCGAAGACCTGCTCGTTCAGCAGCCGGTAGCGCGGATTCTCCGACAGTGCCGCCTCCCCCACGTCCCGCTGCCGCAGCGTCGGCAGGATGCCGACCATGGCCAGGTGGGCACCGACCTCCGAAGCCCGGTCCTCGGCGTGGTTGAGCGCGTCGCGGATCTCCCGCTCCCAGGAGTCGGGGCCGCCCGCCGTCAGCGTCCGCGGGGGAATGTTGATCTCCAGGTTGAACCGGCCCAGCTCGCTCGACCAGGCCGGGTCGGCGATCGCCTCGAGGACGTCGGTGTTGCGCATCGCCGGCTCACCGGCCTCGTCCACCAGGTTGAGCTCGATCTCGAGACCCACCTGAGGGCGTTCGGACTCGAAGCGCGCCTCGCGCAGCATCTGCGCGAACGTGTCGAGGCAGCTCTGCATCTTTTCCCGGTACCGGCGGCGGTCGTCTCGGGTGAAGACGAGCGCCGGGACATCACGCCCCATGGGCCCTCCCCGGGTCTCGTCGGGCGGGCACGGCTTCCCCTTCAATGTCCCACTCCCCGGCCGCACCGACCAGCGGTGCGGGCCGTCACCCGGCGCCCGCGCCGGGTGACGGCCGGCTCCGCCGCCCGGGCCGGCCCGCGGGCCCGTCGCCTCAGCGTGGTGGGCCCGCCAGCAGGTCGTCGCCCAGCCGGGTCCTGCGGTGCAGCACCCGGACCCCTTGGCGGCGGGACGACAGCAGGCCCGCGTCACGGAGGACGGAGACATGGCGGCTCGCGGTCGAGGCGGCGAGCCCCAGCGCCGCGGCGATGCCCGTGGTGGTCATCGGACGGTCCAGTTGCCGCAGCAGCCGGGCACGGGACGCGCCGATCAGCTGGGCGACCGACGACACGGGGTCGGCACGCCGCGACCGGGCGAGCCACTGCGGCTCGGGGGACAGCGGGTGCACCAGCACCGGCGGCAGTTCCTCGTCGACGAGGGCCAGCGGGGCGCGCACGCAGAAGAACGACGGCACGAGCGTCAACGACCGGCCTTGGAGGCGCAGTTCCCGGTCCACGGGGTACGGGGCCCGGAGCTTCCCGCTCTCGCACCGCCATCCAGGAAGCTCGTCGTACCCGGCGAGCAGCCCCTCGGCACCGCGGAGCAGCGCGGCGTCGGCCCGCGCGGCGCGGTCGGCGGCGGCCTGCGTACGGATGACGGACAGGTACGGCTCGACGGCCACGGTGTAGTAGCCGCGCAGTGACCGGGCGAGCCGCCGCAGCGCCTCTGGCCTGCCCTCGGCGAGGGGCCGCACGCCGGGCGGGACGGCGCGGCCGGTGTCGGCGTACAGCCGCAGGAGCTCTGCCGCCAGCCGTCGCCTGGGCGTGGCGAGCACCCGGTCGAGGACGGTGTCGAGGTCCGTGTCGCCGCACCCGGGTGTCAGGAAGTCGGGGAAGTATCCGGTGGGCGGGCACAGCCCCATCAGCGCTCTGGTCGCCGGGACGAGTCCGGCGCGGCCCAGCGCGGCACGGGCCTCGCGCCGCCAGGGGTCGAAGGCGAGCGCGGCCTGCCGGTTCTGGAGCAGATGCAGGCTGAGGGCGGTCTCCCACAGCGGATCGACGCCGGGCGCGACACGCAGCCGGGACAGCTCCCCGCTGCTGAAGTCCACTCGCAGCACTGGCCCACCCCCGGTGGTCGCCGGCGTCCCGTGCGCCGCCGACCGGAGTCTAAGTCCTCGCTTCCTTCGGAGTCCGGCGATCGTCGACGAGACCTGCACCCGTCCCGTCGGGCAGTCGGTGCCGGACGAGCTGTGGAAGCGGTTTCGGCGTGCGGTGCCGCCGACGGTGGTGCGGCGACCCGCGAGGCAGCGGACTCCCGCGGGCCGGAGACAGCAGATCACTGCCGTTCGGCCGCTCGACGCGCCCACCCGCAGGTGACACCGTTCGCCGCGCCGCGTCCCCCCGCCAGGGGCCGGCAGCATCCTGCGGACGGGGGCCGAGCACCGAGTGGAGGAGGTCGCCGTGCCGTCGATCACCGTGAACGGGGCGGACATCTACTACGAGTTGCGGGGCACCGGCCCGCCGGTCATGTTCATCGCCGGCGCGTCCGGTGACGCCGGACATTTCGAACACGTCGCGGAGCTGCTCGCGGACGAGTTCACCGTGCTCACCTACGACCGTCGGGGCAACTCGCGCAGTCTCCGTCCCGACGGCTGGGAGACGACGTCGGTGGCCGAGCAGACCGACGACGCGGCGGGGCTTCTCTCCGAGCTCGGGCTCGCTCCCGCCACCGTGTACGGCAACAGCTACGGGGCGATCTTCGCCCTCGATCTGATGCTCCGCCATCCAGGAGTTGTCCGCTCCGCGGTGTTGCACGAGCCTCCGATGATCTCGGTGCTGGACGACCCGGCGGCAGCCCAGACGAGCGTGGCTGCGGCCATTCAGGAGGGGATGGCACAGGGAGGACCTCCGGCAGCTGTCGACCGTTTCTTCCGCTTCGTGGTCGGCGATGCGACCTGGGACCGCCTGCCCACGGGCCTGCGCGACAGAATGACCTCGAACGGTGAGACGCTGGTCGGCCTGGAGCTGGGCACGTTCGAGTCCTACCGCCCCGACGATTCGGCGCTCGCCGGCGTCACCGCGCCCGGCCATGTCCTGGTCGGCGAGAATTCACCGGGCTCCTTCCACGAGATCGCTGTGTGGCTGGCCGAGCGGACGGGGTTCGAGGTGGTGAGGACACCTGGCTCCCACACGCCCCAGTTCGATCGTCCGGACGACCTCGTCCGGACGATCAGGCCACTGCTGCGCGGGCGCACATAGCCATCACCACCACGCTGGGCCGCTGCGGCGTCGTCCGGGAGCGAGATCGAATGCCGGAACGACGGAAGGGCTCCGTGACCGGAGCCCTTCCTCGGCGGGTTCCCGCGCGCCGCACCGACGGCGGGCGACGAGTGGTCAGCAGAGCGGCACGCCGGGCAGCACCGCGTCCGGGTGGTCGATGTAGATGTTGCTGATGAAACCGTTCTGGTCGCGGAGCTTGCTCCACCAGTTGTTCGTGTATCCCTCGGCGTTGACCGTGTCGCCCTGCTTCTGGCACAGGACACGCACGGCGGTCGGCCCGCCCAACGTGGTGACGACGGGGGCGCTCAGGCGGGCGTCGGCGCGGACGTTGACGCCGCTGCCCCAGGTGTTGAACGGCGTGCCGGTGCCGCCACAGCCGTTGTCACTGGTCAGATACGCCTGGTGGTAGCTGCCCGGGTAGGAGAGTCCCGAGCCGTTGATGACGATGTTCTGGCCGACGCCGTTGTAGAGCTGCTCGTAGTGGATGTGGGCGCCGGAGGAGTTGCCGGTGCTTCCGGTGGTGCCGATCTGCCGGCCCTGGCCCACGTACTCGCCGCTCGCGACGGAGTAGGCGGCGAGGTGGAAGTAGTACGTCTTCCAGCCGCCGCCGTGGTCGATGACGATGTAGTTCCCTGCACCGCCGGCCTGGTAGTGGCGGGTGGCGGTCCCGGCGGCCGAGGCGAGGACGGGTGTGCCGGCGGTCGTTCCGCCGTCGGCGCGCACGAAGTCGAGGGCGCGGCGGACCTCGGCGGAGTGATGGCTGTAGGTCCACCGCTGACCGCAGGGATAGGGGGCCTTGAAGTTGGGCCCGGCAGCCGCCGCGGCGGACCCGCCGGCGTGCGCCGGGACGGCGGACAGCCCCGTGAGCACGAGGACGGCGGCGGCGACCACGGCGGGAAGGCGTCTGAGGAACCTCACGATTGCTCCTTGGTGGGGGAGGCGGCTCTGCGGGGGTCACGTCGAGCCGCGGACGCTGTGAGACCCCGGGAACGTAACGGGACGCCTTGTCCATGACAAGAACACAGGGCCGCCGTTCGCCCAGGATCGAATGTCTTGCACCTGACAACCCCGCCCCGTCACCCTGTCGGCCGCACCCTGACGGCCGAAGACCCGGGCCGCCGGCTCGCCCACGCCCCGAACGTGCCGAAGACACAGATGTGACAAGTCGACGCAACTCCCGACGGAACGCGACCGGACACGACTCGACGAAGGGGAACGAGACCATGCGCTGGAGACGAACGAGCGCCACGACAGGCGGCGGCGCGGCACGACGCCGGCCGGTGGTCGGCATGCTGCCGCTGCTGGCGCTGACCGCGGCGGCACTGGGCACGGGCGCCGCCGCCGCCGATGCGCCGGGCGCCTCGGACGGGTCCCGCGCAGCCGCCCACCGGTTCGCCCCGGCCGCCACCGACGGCACGGCACGGGAGAAGACCCCGTCCCCGGACATCAGAGTCTCCTGGAGCGTGGACCTGGCCGCCGGGTCCGAAGGCGGCTCCGACGACGACGCCAACGTCCGCCACGCGAACGGCGCGCTGCGCATCCGCGACACCACGCTCCCGTCCGCCTCGGCCGGCACGGGGCGCGGCCAGGGCTCCGCCGTGCTGCCGGTGCACCACCTGGAGACCGGCGCCAACCGCGTCGCCGCCGAGGTCCGCGCGGAGCTCCCGCCGGGAGCCGCGGTGGAGGTCGACATCCGCGGCCGTGACCGCAACGGCCCCTGGACCGAGTGGCGGGAGGCTCTCGCCGGCGTACCGGCCGAACTCCCCCGCACCGTCACGGAGGTCCAGGCACGGCTGGTCCTCCAGGGCGGCACGAACCGGTCCGGCCCAGCCGTGAGCTCCCTGCGGCTCACCGCCGACAGCGTGCCCGTCGCCGCTCCCCGCCCGGCCTCGGCCGAACCGTTCACCGCCCGCGTCTACGCCACCCGCGAGGGCCTCGTCGGCGGAACCACCGCCAACGGCCATGTGATCAAGCCGAACGACCACTTCGTCGCCCTGCCCTCGCGGCGCGGGCTCTCCCCCAAGGGCAGCGCCGAGTACTCGGTACGGGTCTGCGGGCCCGCCCGCTGCGAGACGGCGCCGGTCTGGGACGTCGGCCCGTGGAACACCCGCGACGACCACTGGAACCCGTCCTCGGTACGGGAGACGTTCAAGGACCTTCCCCAGGGGATGCCCGAGGCCCAGGCGGCCTACGAGAACGGCTACAACGGCGGCCTCGACGGCTTCGGCCGCCGGGTGCTCAACCCGGCCGGCATCGACCTGGCGGACGGCACCTTCTACAACGTCGGCCTGAGCGACAACGGCTGGGTGACCGTCACCTACCTGTGGACCGGCGACGGCACCACCACCAAGTCCTTCCCGACCTGGGGGACGGACGTCAGCGTCCGCCAGTCGGCCACCACCGCGTCGACCCGCGTCACGGCGCTCCCCGGCCCGACGACGGTACGGGTCCGCTGCCAGGTGCGCGGCCAGCTCGTGCAGACCGACGGCTACAGCAACGACGCCTGGTCCTACCTGCCCGACTACGGCGGCTACGTCTCCAACATCTACATCGACGTGGCGGACGCCTGGCTCCCCGGCGTCCCCACCTGCTGACCGGTCCCCCGACGACCCACCCTCGGCACCTGCCGGCGCGCTGCTCCCCCGGCCGCGCGCCGGCACCTGACCGGCCGGGTCGAAGAGTGTCCGGGCCCCCGGCACATCGCCGGCGTCATGCCGCCGCCGCTGAGCGGGAGGCCGCAGCGATCACCGCCTCGGCACGTTCACTTGCTTCGCCGGCCGACAGAGCGTCGCGTCGTCATACCGCGCCGAGCCGGCGGAGTTCATGTGCAGCGCGGGGGAACACGGACGAGAGGATGTCCGACTGCAGCGCTCCGTCAAGGGAAGACGCGAGGAATTGCGTGCAGGATACGGAGAAGTGCTCCCACCGGTCGCCGCGCGCCTCGTTCACCATGACGGTCCATCGGTCCGGCTCAAGGCCCGGCCGAGCAAGCCAGTAGAGGCATTCTCCGTTGTCCGTGGTCGCCCATGGGATGACTCGGGCCCCCTCGACCTGCAGTTCCGCCGGCTTCCTCTCGAATTCCCACAGGTCTTCCAGGTCTTCGGCCTGGCGCTCCGCCCATTCGACGAGGTCGTAGTTCTCGTTGGGGCAGCCGGGCTCCAGGACGTACAGATAGTCGTCCCAGTTACTTCCCCCATAGACGCGGACGAGTTCCTTGTAGTCGGCGGGAAGCCCGACCCCGAGGCTGCGCTCGACCTCGCGCCAGTCCTTCTGACGGGGCTCGCTCGGCGCTGGGACGATTTCGAGAAGACGCGCAAGGGCGTTGGTCATGACGGGGGTCCTGCTTCCAAGGATCAATGAGGCTTTCCCTCCTGCGTGGACGCCCAGGTCCCGCGGCGGCGACGGACGTGAGGGCCACCGGCGACGATGAGTCGCTGGTGGCCCTCGCGTCCGTCAAGTCACGTCGTCGGACGTGACCCGGCCGGTCCGGTCAGAGCGTCGACGGGTTGCTGCAGCTGTTCAGGAGCGCGCCGCGGTTGTAATAGTGAGGCCACTCCATACGGCTCCGGGTATTGGGACCGTAGACGCCGTCGGCGGCACTGCCCGTGAGTCCGAGCCTGTTGATCTGGAGCCACCTGACGGCCTCGACCGTGGCAGGGCCGTAACTGCCGTCGGCGCCACCGGAGTTGCCGATCCTCTGGGCTGCCCACGTGCCGCCGTAGCAAATCATGATGGCTTGCTGAAGAGCCTCGATCGCCGAGCTGGAACCCACTTGGTAGCCCAAGTAGCAGGAGAGCCCGTTGTCCGTGCGGGCCGGGATCTTGTATTCGTTGCTGGTGCCGGAGAGATGGGGCACGTCGCGCCACGAGGTGGTGTTGCAGGGGCCGTAGGCGGCGTGGGCCGGCGCGGTCATCATCGGGCTGGCCGTCAGGCCGGCGGCGAAGAGGAGCGCCAAGGTCCCCAGCACTCCGCTCCGCATGCGGAGCGACGTCGATACTCGTTGCACGATGCAATCCTTCTGGTCGGTGATGTCGTCTCGGTGACGGCCTCGCCCATGGACCTTAGGGTCGTCGCGGGCTTCGGACTTTGCCATCCGTGCAGGGAACTTTGCCGGTGGTGCACCGCCTCGGTCGGCGCCGCGTCAGGCGGGGCCTGCGTGCCCGGCCAAGCCGTTGCACAGCGGGAGAAAGGCCCGACAGACTGTTGTCGGGAACCGTCCGTGCCGAGGGGTGACTTGTGGGGGAACGGGCCGAGGTGCTGTCAGGCCGGCTCCATGACCGACGCAGCCGAAGGCCGGTCTCATGAGCCCGGTACTGGACACCGCGTTCATACCGCCGCGGGACCGGGAGGAAGTGATCCGGCACGCGGTGTGGGAATCCGTGGTGGCGGTCGACATCGACCACCGTCCTGCCGCTGAGGACATCTCCGTTCGCATAGGGCTCGGCACGGTGGGACCGCTCAGGATCTGTTCGGCGCGGGCGACCGCGGTCACTGTCCGCCGGACGGAGCGGCTGGCCCGGCAGGACGAGGAGCCGGCCGTCTTCCTCGGCCTGCAGGTGACGGGCACCAGCCTGGTGGCGCAGAACGGTCGCCAGTGCGTACTGCGGCCGGGCGAATTCGCCGTCTACGAATCGATCGCTCCCTACACACTTCTCTTCGACGAGGGAGTCGACCACCACTTCATCCGCTTCCCCCGCGCGGCACTCGCGCTGCCCGACCGGCTGCTGCGGGACACCACCACCATCACCTTGGGATCCGACAATCCCGTCGCGCGCCTCGCCTCCACCTACTTCTCCCAACTGGCCGTCAGCGACGAGTTGTACGAGGGGACACACGCCGACGCCGTCGCAGAGCCCAGCATCGAACTGCTCCGTGCCGTCCTGATGTCCCAGCACGGCAACTCCGGCCTGGCCAGGGAGCCGTTGGAGGCGACGCTCGGCCTGCGGATCACTCATTACATCCGGGCGCACCTGGCCGACCCCGATCTGTCGGCCGCACGGATCGCCGCCGCGCACGGCATCTCCGTGCGCCATCTCTACGCTGTGCTGTCCCGGTCGGGCATCAGTCTCGGGGACTGGATCCGTGCGCGACGCTTGGCCGAATGCCGGCGGGAGCTGGCCGGCCCGAACGGCCGACTGCGGACCGTCGCGGCGATAGGACGGAGCTGGGGCTTCGTGGACGCGACCCACTTCAGCAAGGTGTTCAAGCAGGCATACGGAATCCCGCCCCGGGCCTGGCGTGACCAGAACCACCCCCGCTCCTCGGCGTGACGGGCTCCGCGCGCCCGCGCTTCGAGTGACCGGCCCCGGACGCCCGGTCCGGGGCCGGACGCGGGGCCGGCCCCCTAAGGACGGCCCCGCGCCGGCGGTGCTACGTCAGCGCCCCGCCCGTCACCGACGCCGGTGCCGGCGCGTAGCCGGCGGGCCGGGTGGTGAAGGTGCCACGGCCCTGGGTGCGGCTGCGCAGCCGGTTCGCGTAGCCGAACAGCTCGGCCAGCGGCACGGTCGCGGTGACGACCGCCGTACCGGACCGTGTCGCCTGGCCCGAGACGCGTCCGCGCCTGGCCGCGAGGTCGCCGAGGACGGTTCCGACCGCGTCGTCGGGCACGGTGACCGTGACCTCGACGACCGGTTCGAGCAGCGCCATCACGCCGGTACGCAGCGCTTCACGCAGCCCGAAGCGGCCCGCTGCCCGGAACGCCATCTCCGACGAGTCCTTCGTGTGCGTGGCCCCGTCGGTCAGCGTCACGCGCAGCCCGGTCACCGGATGGCCCCCGAGGGGGCCCTCCGCCAGGGCGTCCCGGCAGCCGGCCTCCACCGCGCGGACGAACTCCTGCGGCACCCGTCCACCGGTGACGGTCGACGAGAACGCGAAGCCCTCCGCACGGTCGTCGTCCGCATCCAGCGGTGCGACGTCGAGGACGACATGCGCGAACTGCCCGGCGCCGCCGTCCTGTTTGACGTGCCGGTACACCAGACCGGTCACGCCGCGGACGACGGTCTCGCGGTACGCCACCTGGGGACGGCCGACGCCGACCTCCAGCCCGTGGGCGCGGCGGATCTTCTCCACAGCGACCTCCAGGTGCAGTTCGCCCATGCCCGACAGCACCGTCTGACCGGTCTCCGGGTCGGTCCGGACGGTCAGGGAGGGGTCCTCCTCGACCAGTCGGGCCAGCGCCGTCGCCAGCCGGTCGGTGTCGAGGCGGCTGCGCGCCTCGACCGCCACGGTGACGACCGGGGCGGCCGCAGTGGGCGGTTCGAGGAGCAGCGGCGCGTCCGGCGTGGACAGGGTCGCCCCGGAGCGGGCGGCCTTCGGTCCGACCAGGGCCACGATGTCCCCGGCCTCGGCCCGGTCCACCTCGGCGTGCCGGTCGGCCTGTACGCGCAGGATCCTGCCGATCCGTTCCGAACGGCCCGCACCCACGTCCAGCACCGTGTCCCCCTTCGTGATCGTGCCCGAATAGACGCGCACATACGTCAGCCTGCCCGTGGAGGTGGAGTTCACCTTGAACACCAGCCCCGCGAACGCCGCCTCCGGGTCCGCCGGCCGCTCCTGCTCGGCACCGTCCCGCGTGCCCCGCACCGGCGGTACGTCCGGCGGCGAGGGCAGATACGCGACGACGGCCTCGAGCAACGGCTCGATCCCGCAGTTGCGGTACGCGGAACCGCACAGCACGACGACGCCCTCACCGCTGAGGGTCAGGTCGCGCAGCGCACCGGCCAGGGTCGGCTCCGAGAGGGCGGACCTTTCGCAGAACTCCTCCAGTGCGACGGGGTGGAGTTCGGCCACGGCCTCCTCCAGCAGGCGCCGGCGTCGTGCCGCCTCCGCCAACAGAGCTTCCGGCACCGGGCCTTCCTCGTACGTGTCCCGGCCGGCGGTCCAGATCAGCGAGCGCATGCGCAGCAGATCCACCACGCCGGTGAAGCCGTCCTCCTGTCCGACGGGCAGTTGGACCACCAGCGGGACCGTGCGCAGCCGTTCCCTGATCGACCCGACGGCCTGGTCCAGGTCCGCGCCCGCGCGGTCCAGCTTGTTGACGAACGCGATCCGGGGCACGCCGTGCCGGTCGGCCTGCCGCCACACGGCCTCACTCTGCGGTTCGACCCCGGCGACGGCGTCGAACACGGCGACAGCGCCGTCGAGAACCCGCAGCGAACGCTCGACCTCGTCGGCGAAGTCGACATGGCCGGGTGTGTCGATCAGGTTGATCCGGTGGCCGTCCCAGTCGCAGCTGACGGCCGCGGCGAAGATGGTGATGCCGCGGTCGCGCTCCTGCGGGTCGAAGTCGGTGACGGTCGTGCCGTCATGGACCTCTCCCCGTTTGTGGGTGGCTCCGGTGAGGTACAGGATCCGTTCGGTCACGGTGGTCTTGCCGGCGTCGACGTGGGCGAGGATGCCCAGGTTCCTGACGCGGGTCAGCGGACTGGTGGGAACGGATCGGTGTCGCGGGTCGGTGCGCACGGCCCATGGCCTTTCAGGTGTGTCGGGAGACAGGCAGCGCGATTCCCGTGCGAGGGGCCTCGGTCGCGGATCCGGCGCCGTCCCCGGCAAGGGGGCACGGGCACATGTCCCTGCCCGAACGGGCACGGGCGCATGACGGCATGCCGGGCGGGCGACCTTGCGGTCGCGCACCGGGCAGGCGGGGATCAGGCGTTCGTCACGGGCTTCCGGTGGCGGCCGCGCAGCCGGCACCGGGTGGGCGTGGACATCAGGATCACGTCGTAGCGTGACCGGGGAACGACGACGGCAGTGCGGCAACGCATGGTCGTGCTCCCCTCGATCCGACGCCGGACGGCGCTGCGATGCCGTGTGCACCGCGCGGGCCGAGTCTAGGGAGCCGGGCCGGGCTCCCGACACCGGTTTTCCGACCCGGCGGTTCGGATCCGGCTTTCGTCGGCCGGGCCGTCGTCGACTCGACGCTTCCACGGCGCTCCCCCGAGGCCGCCGGCCACTGAGGCGCGTGACGAAGGCCGTGCCCGCCGTCCGTCCGGCGGGCACCGCATTCGTCATCGCGCGGGCACCGCCTTCGTCATCGCGCGGGCACCGCCTTCTTCATCGCGCGGGCGCCGCCTTCTTCATCGCGCGGGCACCGCCTTCGTCATCCCGCAGGCTCCGCGCGTGCCGTCGACCGGCCCAGGTACAGGACCGGACCGGGGTCCGGCACATCGATCTCCCGGAAACCAAGGCGTCCGTAGAAGGCCCGCGCGGCGGTGTTGGCCCGCACCATGCAGAGGTGCACGGCCGGCACCCCAGCGGCCTCCAGGGCTTGCAGCAGCGCCCACATCAGGGCGCGTCCGAAGCCGCGTCGCTGCCACTCCGGCAGCAGATCGATGTGCAGATGCGCCGGGAAGGGCGCCAGCTCCGGCAGCACCATCCGTTCCGGCCGGTGCAGGAGTACGAGCATCTCCTCGACGGGGGTCGCCGGCTCTCCCGCCGGCTCGGGGTACCGATCCGCCACGACCGGCAGCCACTCGGCGCGGAACCGCTCCGCGAAGCGCGGGGTGTCACAGGCGCCCAGGATGTAGCCGACGGCGTGCCCGGTGCCGTCGTCCAGCACGAACGCGAACTCGGGCTCCAACTCGACGTAGGGGAAGGCGAACAGCGTCGGCATCAGCCCGGGATCCGGATAGAGCGACGTCGAGTCCCCGCCCTCATGAGCCGTTCTGACGCAGATGTCCGCCAGCGCCGCCCGGTCCGAGGGCCGGTAGCGGCGCACAAAGGGAACGAGGTCCATGCGGCGCATGTCTACAGGAGTGGGAGCGCTCCCACAAGGCGTTTCCCACCGTCGAGGTCTCCGGCCGTGGGACGCGCGTACGGCCTGCGCACCGATCCAGAACTCGTACGCAGAGTCAGCGTACGAGTACGCACGGTGGACGAGGGGGTCAACCGGACAGGACCATGGGCCGGTTGCGACACGGTACGTGGAAGGTGGCCGGCATGGCGGCGTGCGAGACCAGCGGTGACGACGGGAACAGCGAGGCGGACGGCGCCCGTTGCGTACCGGGCGGTCCGCCCGGGGACGTGAACGGCGCCACGAGCGCCGCCGAGCCGGAGAGTTCGGACAGCCTCAAGGCGTTCGGCGAGGTGGTCAAGGCGTTCCGGAAGCGTGCGCGGCTGACGCAGGAACAATTTGCTCCGCAGGTGCGGTACTCGGTGCCGACCGTCGCCTCCATCGAACAGGGCCGCCGGTTCCCTCCGGCGGCGTTCGTCGACCGGGCGGAGGAGGTGCTCGACGCCTTCGGCGCGCTGCGGGCGCGGCACGGCATCTGTCGCGGCGGCCGGGACTGGCGAGCTGGTTCCGGCAGTGGGCGCAGTTGGAGGCGGAGTCGGTCAACCTCTATACGTACGAGTGCCGTTTGATCCCGGGCCTGCTGCAGACGGAGGCGTACGCGCGCACGCTGTTCTCGGAGCGCCTGCCGCCACTCGGCGACGACCAGATCGAGGCCATGCTGTCCGCGCGGACGGAGCGTCAGAGACTGCTGCGGGAACGGCCGAACACGGCGTTCAGCTTCATCGTCGAGGAGCATGTGCTCCAGCGCGGGGTGGGCGCCGGCCCGGAGCTTCTCCACCACGTCCTCGAGCTCGCGGCGCTTCGGAACATCGAGGTCCAGGTCATGCCGCAGAGACGAGTGACCCACGCCGGTATCGACGGTCCGATGCAGCTCCTGGAGACGCCGGACAACAAGTGGTACGGCTACTGCGAGGGGCAGGAGAGCGGACAGCTCATCTCCGACCCCAAAGTGGTCAGCATGCTCCAGATGCGGTATGCCAGGATGCGGTCACAGGCTCACTCCTTGGAGGAATCCCTGAGCCTGCTGCGGCGGATGCGAGGAGCAGCATGAGCACCACAGAACTGGCCTGGTTCAAGAGCAGTTACAGCGGCAGCTCCGGCGACAGTTGCGTCGAAGTGGCGACCACCCCCGCGACCGTCCACGTCCGGGACTCCAAGGTCGAACAGAGCCCTGAACTCGCCGTGTCACCCGCGTCGTGGACGAGCTTCGTCTCGTACGCCGCCCGGGCCTGACACCGGAGGAGCGCCCCGCGCCGGTTCACGTCCGGTTCCGGGGCGCACACTTGATCACTGGTCATCGGTGGCGTCGCGGTACGAAGCGGACCGTCAGCCCCGGCACGGCCTGCGCGGCCGGGGACAGCAGGCTCTCGGGGACGACCCCGATCACGGGATAACCACCGGTGGTGGGGCAGTCGGCGAGGAAGACCACGGGCCGGCCGTCGGGCGGCACCTGCACCGCGCCGACCACCATTCCTTCGCTCGGCATTTCACGGTGCACGGCCCGCTCCAGCGGCGGGCCCTCCAGCCGCAGGGCGATGCGGTTGCTGTGCTGGGAGATCTCGTAGCGGCCCCTGGCGAGGGTGTCCACCGCGGCGGCGGTGAACCAGTCGTCGCGCGGCCCGAGCAGCAGGGGCAGCACCAGTTCCTCCGGCGGCGCCGGCCACAGCAGCGTGTCGGCGTGCAGCGGTGGGCCGGTCACCTCGCCGAGGGGCACCGTCTCCCCGTCCCTGAGCGGGGCCGGACCGAGCCCGGAGAGCAGATCGGTGGAGCGGCTGCCCAGCACGGGGGCGACCGCGATGCCTCCGCCGACGGCGACATAGCTGCGCAGGCCGCTGGTCGGCGCGCCCACGTCGAGCACGGCGCCGGCGGGCAGACGCACGGCCGTTCCCCACGCCGCCGGCCGGCCGTTCACCCGCACCGGCGCCGGCGCCCCCGTCACGGCGGCCACCACCGAGCGGTCGGTCCGCACCGCGACCCCGGTCAGCGTGGTCTCCAGGGTCGCCGCGTCGGCGGGGTTGCCCACCAGCCGGTTCGCGAGCCGGTGCGCGGGCAGGTCGAGGGCCCCGGCCCGCGGTACGCCGAGCCCGGCGTGACCGGACCGGCCGAGGTCCTGGACGGTGGTGAGGGCGCCGGCCCGTACGACGTCCAGCGTGCCGCCGCTCATGCCGGGCGCCGCCTCGCGGCCGATGCGGCTCCCGGCGGGGCTTCCTCGGGGACGAAGCGCACGCGCGTGCCGGGTATCAACAGTGCCGCGGGCTCGCGTTCGAGGTCCCACAGGCGCGCCCCGGTCGTCCCGATCAGCTGCCAGCCGCCCGGCGAGGCCCGCGGATACACACCGGTGTAGGGGCCGGCGAGCGCCACCGACCCCGCGGGCACCGACGTGCGGGGCGCGGAACGGCGCGGCACGTGGTACCGCTCGCCGAGGCCGAGCATGTAGGCGAACCCCGGGGCGAATCCGCAGAACGCCACCCGGTGTTCCGTACCGCTGTGGATCCGCGCCACCTCGTCCTCGGTGACGCCCCACAGGTCGGCGACGGCGCCGAGATCGGCCCCGTCGTAGCGCACCGGGATCTCGACCAGAGGCCCGCCGGCGGCCGCCGACAGGGGAACGGACCACCGGCTCAGCTCGGCCTCCATGGCGTGGACGTCGGCGACGCCGTAGAGGAGCACGGTCCGGTCCCCCGGCACGATGTCGCGCACCGGCACAGGGACTCCCCGGCCGCACCGGTCGAGGATCCGGGCATGCCAGGCCTGCGCCTCTTCCGGCGTGTCCAGGTCCACGAGCAGGGAATCCTCCCCGACCGGTCTCAGCCTCATACGAACGCCTCCACCCTGATCCCTGCCGCGTCGAGCGCCGCGCGCACCTGCCCGGCCGCCGCGACCGCTCCCGGGGTGTCGCCGTGCACGCACAGGGATCGTGCCCGTACCGCCACCGGCTCGCCGGTCAGCGCGGTGACACGGCCGTCCCGCGCGAGAGCGACGGCCCGGCGGGCGACCTCCGCCGGATCGGTGATCACCGCACCGGGGGTGCTCCGGGGAACCAGCGTCCCGGCCGCCGTGTAGGCGCGGTCGGCGAACGCCTCTTCGGCGACGGGGAGGCCGACCCGCGCCGCCTGCGCGTGCATGGCGGAGCCGGGCAGGCACAGCACCACGAGCCCGGGGTCGGCCAGCCGGGCGCCGGCGGCCACCGCGGCCGCCTGCTCTTGGTCGGCCACCACCCGGTTGTAGAGGGCTCCGTGGGGCTTGACGTAGCTCACCGCCGCTCCGGCGGCGCGGGCGAACGCCTGGAGGGCGCCGATCTGGTACGCGACCTCGTCGGCGAGCTCGTCCGCCGGCACGTCCATGGCCCGGCGGCCGAAGCCGGCGAGGTCCCGGTAGGAGACCTGGGCCCCGATCCGTACGCCGCGCTCGGCGGCCGTGTCGCAGACGCGGCGCATGGTGCCGGGATCGCCCGCGTGGAAGCCGCAGGCGACGTTCGCGCTGGTGACCAGGGACAGCAGGGCCTCGTCGTCGGTGAGGGTCCATCGCCCGAAGCCCTCTCCGAGGTCCGCGTTGAGGTCGATCACGAGGTCTGTCACCGCTTGGTCTCCTTGGGAACGGTCCGTCGGTCAGGAGGTACCACCGCGCTGCTCCGGGCGCACCTGCGGCGGTCGGGCCGCGTTCACGATCACACCACACAACATAGAAAATCGTTGAACGATCCGACAAGGTCTCTGTTGTTTCGTTCAATGATTTCCGGTTGACTGACCCGGACAACCGGCGCAGTCCCGGGAGCCGCCGGACGACCGCCGGCCGTGCGAGAAGGACGGACACATGACAGCCGAGGTCGACCCTGCCGTGCTCGCCGGCGACCGCGCCCTGCTCGGACGCTCCAGCACCGCCGACCGGGTCGCGGACATCCTGCGCACGCGCATCTCCGAGGGGTACCTGCCGCCGGGGAGCAAGCTGTCGGAGGACGCCATCGGCGGCGCCCTGGGCATCTCCCGCAACACCCTGCGCGAGGCGTTCCGCCTGCTCACGCACGAACGACTGCTGGTCCACGAGCTCAACCGCGGCGTCTTCGTGCGCATGCTGACCGTGCAGGACGTCACCGACATCTACCAGGTGCGCAGACTCATCGAGTGCGCGGCGGTACGCGGCCTCGAGGACCCGCCCTTCGACCTGAGCCACGCGGAGGCGGCCGTCGCCGAGGGCGAGAAGGCCGCGAAGGAGGGCGCGTGGCGCGACCTCGGCACCGCCGACATCCACTTCCACCACGCCGTCGTGGCCCTCGCCCGCAGCAGACGCCTCGACGACCTGATGCGCGGCATCCTCGCCGAACTGCGCCTGGTCTTCCACACGATGGACAATCCACGCGGCTTCCACGAACCGTATCTGGAGCGCAACCGCGAGATCCTCTCCGCCCTCAAGACGGCGGACCGCACCAAGGCCGAACTGCTGCTCGCGGCGTATCTCGACGACGCGGAGCGACAGTTGGTCGACCGGTACTCCGAACTCCTCGGCCCCTGAAGCACCCTGGGCCCGCGCGGCGCTCCGCCCGCCCGTCAGCCCGTCAGCCGGCCGAGGTTGCCCGCGCGGCGAGCCATTCGTCCCGCGTGAGGGCATGGATCACGGTGTCGCGCCGGCCTGTGTCGCCGTAGCGGTCCTGCCGGAACGGCGCTTCCCTGCGCATGCCGAGACGCGCGCAGAGGGCCAGGGAGGGCTCGTCGGCCGCGTCCACCGTCGCCGCGACCCGGTGGGCGCCCAGGCCGGTGGCGAGGTCGAGGAGGGCCGCGGCCGCCTCGTGGGCGTAGCCCCTGCCCTGGAAGCCCGGGTGCAGGACCCGTCCGACCGCGACCTGGGCGTGGGCGGCGCTGACGAGGATGAGGGTGAGGTCGCCGATGACCCGCCCGCCCCGACCGCTGCCGAGGCCCGGCTCACCGGGCAGTACGACGGCGAGGGCGACCGCTTCACCGTCGGCGGCCAACGTGCGCTGCCTCGCCCGTAGTTCGGTGTGCTCGGCGCCGGCTTCCCGGTCGCGCAGCGGCCAGAGCACGCGGTTCACCGCCCACCGGACGGTAGCCGCCGCGTCGGCGACCCATCCCACCGGTCCGGCCTGCTCCGGGTGACGTCCGGCCTGCTCCCGGCGCCCCCTCGGCGCGCCGCTGGCGTTATGCAGGCAGATGCCTGCATAATCGAGGAGTGAGCGACGAGGCGACAGCGATGGACCGGGTCTTCAAGGCGCTGGCCGACCCCACCCGGCGGCTCCTGCTCGACCGCCTGCGCGAACACAACGGCCGGACGCTCCAGGAGCTGTGCGAACACCTCTCCATGGCCCGCCAGTCGGCGACGCAGCATCTCGACGTCCTGGTGCGGGCCGGCCTCGTCACCGTCGTACGGCGCGGACGGGAGCGGCTGCACTACCTCGATCCGGGACCGATCCACCGGATCGAGGAGCGCTGGATCTCAGAGTTCGACAGGCCCCGCCTGCAAGCGCTCGGCGCCATCAAGCACCAGGCAGAGGAGTACGCCATGACCGAGGCACCACAGCCCGTGCCGACCTACGTCTACGTGACCTACATCCGCGCGAGCGCGGAGCAGGTGTGGAAAGCCCTGACGGACGCGGACCTGACCGCGCGCTTCTGGGGACACGCCAACGTCTCCGACTGGCAGCCCGGCTCGACGTGGGAGCACCGGCGCGTCGACGGATCGGACAAGGTCGACGTCGTCGGCCGGGTGATCGAGGCCGAGCCCCCGATGCGCCTGGTCATCACCTTCGAGGACCCGCTGGGGACCGAGGCGCCCGGCGGAGGCTCGGTGGTGACGTTCCTTGTCGAGCCGCACGAGGACATCGTCCGCCTCACGGTGACCCACGAGAACCTCCCCGACCGGGAGATGCTCGAAGGAATCTCGCAGGGATGGCCGGCCGTGCTGGCGAACCTCAAGTCCCTGCTCGAGACCGGCGAAGTCCTGCCGCAGGCGCCGTGGGACATGTAGCCGCACCCACCCGGGGCGGCGATCGTCGCCGCCCCCGTCTTCACTCCGCGCACGATCGCAGAAAGCAGAAGACATGATGGACACCACCCCGCTCAGGGACGCCTACCGGGCGCTGCTCGACGCCGCCGCCACGGTTGCCGGGTCCGGCGACGCCGTCGCCGTCCCGCCGGCCGGCGAGTGGAACGCCGACCAGATCCTGGCGCACGTCTCGCTCGTCAGCGCCGCCACCGTCGCGGCCGCATCCTGTGTCGCTTCGGGGGCCAACACGACGTACGACAACCGCATCGCTCTCGACACCTGGACCATCGAACGCGTCATCGCGCTCGCCGGTGGCAACGAGAGGCTCCGGGACCGCGTTCGCCTGCAAGGAGAGGCTCTCTGCGCGTTCGGCGGACCGGCACTGAGCGAGGCCGAACTCGCCACACCGGTGCCCACGCGGCTGCTGTCCGGCGGCAAGGTCCTGGTGGATCAGCCCGTGCCGCTGAAGGACCTCGTCACGGGGCTGGCGGAAGTGGAGCTGCCCGGCCACACGCGACAACTCCTGGCACTGCTGCCGGACGGCGCCGGGGGCCGAGCCGCGACGTGACACGGAAGGGTCGGCTCAGCCGGAGACCTCGCCGGAGCTCTCGGCCGACTGTCCGGCGGCACGGCGGATCTCGGCGTTGATGCGCCGCGCTTCTTCGAGCTGGTCCTCGAGGATGACGATGCGGCAGGCGGCTTCGACAGGGGTGCCCTGGTCGACGAGTTCACGCGCGCGGGCGGCGATGCGCAGCTGGTACCGCGAGTAGCGCCGGTGACCGCCCTCGGAGCGCAGCGGGGTGATCAGCCGCGCTTCACCGATCGCCCGGAGGAAGCCGGGCGTGGTGCCCAGCATCTCGGCGGCCCGTCCCATCGTGTAGGCGGGGTAGTCGTCGTCGTCGAGCCGTCCGCCGAGCGCATTATCCGCTGTCATCTGCACCTCTTCTTCGTAAGAACGCGTCGAGGGGCCCTGGTGCCGTACGGCACCAGGGCCCCGAAGGAAATTGAACACCATCTGTCGGCCCTAGTCCTGCGCCGACCTTCTGTTTCCGCGGCATCGCCCCGAAGAGGGACGGGAGCGCGGGGATCGCGAATGCGTGACCGGGGACCACCTTCCGTTCCGGGGTCTTGCGGTACCCGGGGAGTCTTCCTCTCCCGGGCGATCCTGATGGCGTCTGCTTCCTCCGTTCCTTCCTCCGGGCGACCGCGGACGGTCGCGATGTGCCACTTTCCTGGTACTCGGTACTGCTTCCGGTGGCCCCTCATCACCGCGGGCCACCCAGTGCGGGGCCAGCCCCGTCGCCATCCTGCGAAACCGGCTCCGGAACTCCACCACCGCACCGAACTGCGGGTACTGCGTACTGCTACTGCTCGGCAGTTCGTCTCTGCCGGGCTCTCTCTGATCTCGGCTACAACAGGAACACTAACCACCGCGGGGACGAATGTCTACTACGGCGAGCATAGATTTTTGGGTGCTCGGGACGGAAGTAACGTGAGATCGACGCCAGCGCCCTGCCGATGCTCCCTGCCCTGCTCAGAAGCGTGGCCGGGGCCGGACGCGGCCCGGACGGGGGCCCGCCGGCGGCAGGACACCGACACCGCAGCAGTGCAGAGGGCCGGGGTGAAATAAACTCGCCTGTCATGTCGAAACCTGACGCTCTGCTCGTCGACGTGGCCGCCCTGGTGGAGTCCGGGCAAAGCAATCTCATGTCTCTGACCGTGGTCACCGGTGGCGCTGTCATCACGGGCCGGCTGGCCCCCGAAGCCGTGTGGAGGCAGCGTGTGTCGGAGGTCCTGACGGATTCGGAGAGCCTCCGCGCGTTCTCCGGCGCCTTCAGCGCCTCCCCCGCCCGGCAGGGCCCGCCCACCCATCTGCACTTCCACGTGGCGCGGATCCTCCAGGGCACGGTGGGGATCCCGGAAACAGGCGGCATGTACCGCGTCTCCATCGAGGACGTCAGCGCCTGGACCGTCGGCGACTTCAGCTATTCCGACCAGTGAATCCACCCCTACGAGGCAGTGACAGCACATGAAGAGGGCCCGACCGGCGCGCGCCGGTCGGGC